>CANNBR010000073.1 GCA_947502805.1 bacterium | reverse complement strand
CCTTCTTGTCTTTCTTATCTTTCTTAGAGCTTATCCGAAAACTAATTGAGAAATAAACAAGAGTCCTTTTTTAAGATATTTTATAGCTTGACAACAAAAAATATTAAAAAAGGACTCTTATGGAAATGATACCAGAAGCTGCTTTAGACGCAATAGAACATATTCTTCCTCGTAAAAAAACAAAAATCGGCAGACCTGAAATGTGCCCACGGAGAGCGTTTAATGCAATGTGGTATGTCGTCAAAACAGGCTGCCAATGGTCAATGTTGCCAAATGAGTTGGGCTGTTCATCTACCGTGCATGGAAAATTTATCCAATGGTGCAGATCTGGTGTAATGAAAAAAATTATGGATTCTGCTCGAAAAATTTATGAAAAAAATAATTCAGAAAATAATTGGTATGCAATTGATTCTTCATCAAAGAAAGCTCCCTTTGCTAGATTTGGAGGAAAGAATCCAACAGACAGAGCCAAGAGAGGGATTAAGCACGTTATAATTGTTGATCGAAAAGGTAACCCAATTTATGTGGATGTAGCCCCCGCTAATACCCATGATTCAAAATTATTCGAACCCATTCTTACCCAAATTAAGAAAAAGAAAAAAGTAAGAATAATAGCTGCAGATAGCGCATTTGATGTAAAGCGTCTTTATGTAAAATGCAAAGAAAAAAACATTGCTTTAATCGCAACACCTAATCCAAGAAGAAGAAAAAGTGTTCACAAGTTTAATGTTCCGCATCGGTGGGTTGTTGAACGAGCTTTTGGAATTTTATCGTGGCTTCGCGGTATTAAAACTTGCTGGGCAAAGACACTAGAATCAAGTTTAGGATTCCTTCAATTAGCCTGTTCTATAAGGCTTTTAAAGATGGTTTAGTTTTCGGATAAGCTCTAAAGTAAATAACGAGATTGAAGAAATTGAAAATAAAAAAACCCAAATTATTGCTGATATTAATAGCCAATTTGATGATATGGAAAAATATTCTAGTAATGCTGAAATACTTAAAGAAAATCAAGATTATACAGAAAAAAACAAGCCAAAAGAAATAGACGCGGCGGTTAAAGATTTTAACGCTAACCTAGAAAAGTTAAACAAAATAAAAACGGGCTTGCTCAACGATATGAGTGATAATTATCCAACCAAATCAGAGACTCTTATCACAAAGCAAAGTGATGTAATTACTGCCAAGATTACTGAACTTGAAAAAGTAACCCCACTAGATACTGCTAAAATAGCAAAGTTACAAGAGCAACTGGATGGTCTAAACAAAATGAAATTTGACCCTTTAGCTCGAGGCAGGGAAGAAAGAGCAAAGAGCCTACAAAAAGCAGATGCAAAGGCAAAGGCAGATGCAGCAAATAAGCTAAAAAAACGAAAATAAAAATACAGTCTTTCAAGGCTATGCTGTACGGCCAGGTAAATAGAAGTTTTCCTAACTAACTTTTAAAAGAGCGTCTATAAAAAAAGACGCTCTTTTAAGTTGAATAAATGTTATTTCAAAACAACTCTTTCACTATTTGATTAATGTCCTTAAAAGTAACTACTGACTGCACATCACGATAAAATGTTTCATCATATTCACGTGTTTGTACCACCACCGGCATTGCAACTGCATGCCCTAAAACTAATGCCTGTTTTTTAGTATCAAGGGTAGAAAGCACCGACCGCAATGCACTTGCATTTGCTGTACCTGTCAACACCGCTTGAATATCATGCTCATCACTTAATTGTGCCACAATCTTAGTTCCCAACTGAGAAATAATTTCTTGATCAATACCCGATGGACGCTGATCCACCACTAAAAGTGACACATAATACTTCCGCATTTCCCGAGCAATTGTACCAAAAATAGTTTGCCGTGCTGCAGCAGGGTTTAAAAATTTATGCGCTTCTTCAATACAAATCATAAGCTTTGTCGGTTCATCCCCTTTATTTTGCGAACCTAAAAACTTTTCCGTTTGCGCAATGTACTCACTATGAATACGGCGCGTAATCATGTTTGAAATAAGTAAATAGCAGAATGTCGAAGTATAATTACCAAACTCAACACACACATTTACTCCACGCAAAAGGTATTCCATCATCTGGTCAATCACTGATGTTGCTCGTTGCACTGATGCATTATAAGGAGCCGCTGATGGCTTAAAAAAAGGAAAGCGCTCAATACGTTTTAATTTTCGATACAATGCTGCAATCGATTCAGGATGTGCACCCAATGATGCTGCAAACTCTTTCAAATCGGTCTGAGCAAGCAACACCTCCAGCCACTGATGTTTATATTTTGTACTGATCAAGTACGCAGCTTCTACTGCCGTTGCATGTAAATTGAGTTCTTGCTGAAGCGACATAATGTCATCAACATGCACATCCTGGTAGGAAAACGTAATTTCAACATCTGCACTTGCACCACGGCGGCGCGTTGAAGCAGGATCTAACGAAAAAATAACAACTCTGTCGGGGAATAAGGTCTTAAGCCCTTTAATAAAAGAATGCCCTGGCCCTTCTTTGCGTGCCTGTAAGCCATACTCACTGTGCATATCAAAAATCAAAGTAACTGCTTTTTTACGATGAATAAGACCTGCCAAAATAAGACGCGTTAAAAAAGTTTTACCGGTTCCTGTTTTTCCAAAAATACCAGTGCTGCGCTCAGTTAATCGCTCAAGGTCGATGCAGACTGAAGCATCCATATCAAGCGGTGTACCAATTCTAAAAAACTTACCCGACTTTTCGTGCTCATCTCCAAAAATCATAGCTATATCTTGCTGAGTCGCTTCAAACACTTTTGCAAAATGGCCAGGAACTGTCTTTACCGGAATGATATCTCCACTTTTTTTTTGCAACATTACCATTGGTTTAAGCTGTGCAGTCGCATACATGCTTCGATGTTTTAAAATCGAAAGAAGCAATGTCTCTTTTTCTGTTGGCGGATACAAAAGAATGTCAGGGTTACTTACGTGAAGTGCAATATCGGTCATCAAACAAAAAAAGGTGTTTTCTGGGCATATGATAGAAACAAACTTTCCTGTCTTTAAAGTATCAAGAGCGGTATCGGGGGCGACTTTCATGGTAAGCCCCTCAACCAAAGACCCTTCTGTTATGGTACCAATCGATTTTTGCATGCCTGTTTCCTCCCCAAAATTTTTTATAATAAAGTGCAACTATTATAGCTTAACTTTTAAATTTCTATTTTTTAAAACAAGACATAGATATGCGCTCCGCGAGCGGCATGTTTGCGCAAGAACCTTTATTCTTACAATAACTTACTTTTCTGTTGCCCTCCGCGGGCATGCGACGATGGGCGCAAGAACCTTTATTCTTACAATAACTTACTTTTCTGTTGCCCTCCGCGGGCATGCGACGATGGGCGCAAGAACCTTTATTCTTACAATAACTTACTTTT
>CANNBR010000072.1 GCA_947502805.1 bacterium | reverse complement strand
GCCTTCTGTTGCGCTCTGCGCGCGGCACCAAATGGGATACTTGCCTATCCCTTTGGAATCTAGGGCACAAACCTGCGGTTCGATCGCTTTTAACGAATATAACTCGGTCCAGCTCCTACGGGCTTAAGACCTCAAACACATATCCTGATAGGGATTGTAGAAGTTCATTAACTCGCATACGACGTCGTCCCCAGTGATACGAAGTGAACGTTGGGGATCCAGTCTTTTAATAAAGAAATAATTTACGATGTTGTCCCTGTAGAAATTCATTATTAGGAGCCCACGAAGACCATCGCCCAAGGGGCGTGGTTGGAGAACCCACCCGCCGTCGCCAAAGGCTATGGCGTGATCTTCGAGGTTTGGGGCCGACCCAGCTTTAAAACCGCAGGTTTTTGCCCGAGATTCAAGAGGGTCGGCAAGGACCCGTCTTGGCGCCGCACGTGGAGTGCAACAAGAAATGATAGTTATTAAAAAAGGACTTTTTCTTGTTACGTCTTGGCCCTGCACGCTGAGTGCAACAGATCATCATTTTTTAAGATCACTTGAGCTCATACCACTCTAAAAGCAGTAGCTTTTTGTCGTTTTACTAAAGAAGCTCTCTCTGTTATTCTTTAAAAAACGCTTACAGTACTTATTTGCAAGAATTATGGGGACTCCTTAAACAGGCTTATCATTATGACAGTACAGAACGACTCTAAAGTAGAAAAATTAATTCCAGAGCTAGAAGTAGAAATACCAGAACTAGATGACAAACTCCCCCTTCTTCCTCTTAAAAACGTTGTACTTTTACCTAAAAGCATCTTACCCGTTATCGTTGGCAGAACTTCATCAATAAAAGCTGTTGAAGCCGCTTCCCGAGGAACAAAGATCCTTTTCGTGACTGCTCAAAAAGATCCTAATGTTGAAAACCCAACAGAAAAAGACCTCTATGCTCATGGCACGCGCGCCCTTATTCTTCAGACTATGAAGATGTCTAACGGTTCCTTGAAAATTCTCGTTGAAGGTCTTTCTCGTGGGAAAATGACCAACTTTGAACAAATGGCCGATGGTCATTATCAAGTGATTGCAGAAGATCTTGCCACACCAGATATAACCCGCACAGTAGACTTTGAAGCTTCATGGCGCACTTTTTATTCCATGTACGAGACCTACACCAAGCTTAATGAAAAGGCTCCACAAGACTTATTAAATCTTGGAAAGTCACTTGAAGATATCGACTATATCGTTGATACCACTGCGGTGCATTTAAACCTTTCATTTGAAGAACGTCAAAGCATTTTAGAATTACTTGATCTTAAAAAACGTCTGATAAAGATCAGTACTGCACTAAAAAAAGAAATCGAAATTCTTGAAACCGAACAACGCATTCGCGGACACATTCAAACACAAGTTGATAAAAATCAACGCGAATATTATTTGAATGAACAAATTAAAGCGATACAAAAAGAACTTGGGCGCGAAGATCAGCATGGTGAACTTGCTCAACTTCGTGAAAAAATAAAAGCACTTAAGCCAACCAAAGAAGCGATGGAAAAAGTTGATAAAGAAATGAAACGGCTTGAACAAATGCCTCCTCTTTCTTCTGAAGCGGTGGTGAGCCGACACTATATCGACTGGATTGCCTCATTGCCTTGGTCAAAACAAAGCAAAGATCGCATCAGCCTTGAACAAGCAGAGAAAATTTTAAATGCGCATCACGCTGGCCTTAAAAAAGCAAAAGATCGTATTATCGAATTTTTGGCAGCTAAAAAGTTTTCAAAAACTTTAGATCGTTCTCCGATCATCTGCCTTGTTGGGCCTCCTGGCGTAGGTAAAACATCACTTGCAAAATCTATTGCTGACTCACTTGGTCGTGAATTTGTCCGTATTGCACTTGGTGGTATTAAAGACGAAGCTGAAATACGCGGACATCGCAGAACCTACATCGGCGCACTTCCTGGTAAAATTATCCAATCAATGAAAAAAGCAAGCACCATTAATCCGGTAATCTTGCTTGATGAAATTGATAAAATGGCAATGGACAATCATGGAGACCCTGCATCTGCACTACTTGAAGTGCTTGATCCAGAACAAAACAAAGGATTTGTTGATCATTTCTTAGATCTTGAATACGACCTTTCACACACCATGTTTATTGCTACAGCAAATCATATGGATGGTATTCCTTACCCTTTATTTGACCGCATGGAAATTATTTCCCTTGCCGGATACACCGCTCCTGAAAAACTTGAAATTGCTCGTAAATTCTTGGTCCCAAAAAACCTTAAAGAATACAGCCTTACCACTACTCAATTTAAAATATCGGTTGATATCCTTGGATTGATTATTAATGACTACACTAGAGAAGCTGGGGTTCGCCAACTAGAACGCGTTATCGCAAAGACCATGCGTAAAGGTATTCAGATACTTTTGAAAGATAAAACAATCAAAAGCATTACCGTTACTACAGAATTGTTACGCGAATGGCTTGGTCATCCAATCTTTAAACGCCAACAACTTGAAACAGAAGAAAAAATTGGTTTAGCTACTGGCCTTGCATGGACAGAAATGGGCGGCGATGTTCTTGAAACTGAAGTCTCTATTGTTCCTGGTAAAGGTACCTTAACACTTACTGGCCAACTTGGTGAAGTGATGCAAGAATCAGCGCAAGCTGCCTTGAGTTACATCCGTAGCAAAACAAGCGAACTAAATATCTCGAGCAAATTTAATAGCACTAAAGATATGCATATTCACTTTCCTGAAGGTGCAACTCCTAAAGACGGCCCTTCAGCTGGCATTACCATGTGTGCGGCCCTTGTTTCTGCTTTAACAAAAAATCCTGTCAGGCCATATGTCGCCATGACCGGTGAAATCACCTTGCGTGGACGAGTGATTGGTATCGGCGGAGTAAAAGAAAAATTACTCGCTGCAAAACAACACGGCATGAAGTTAGTAATTGTTCCTAAAGAAAATGAAGATGATGTTAAAGAAGCAGTGAAAGATTTGGGCAAGGCGTTTGATTGCGAAATCGCGTTTGTGTCTACCATGGATGAAGTGTTAAAACTGGTACTTAAAAACAATCCATTTGAACACAAAAAAGTTCGTGCAGTTTTGCAAATGCCAAAAAAGACTGCTGCTAAAAAAATACGTAAAGCGAAGAATTGAACTTAATTCTTAGTCCTCAACGATGCGAATACCCTAACAAGATGTAGAGCAAGCTGGTAAAGTGCGTGTAAGGAACTAGAATAATTATACAAAAATCATAAGCTAAAAAAACAAGAAGACTATTTTTCTATTTGGTGTATAATAGGTCTTTTATTTTAAAAAACTAGTAACCCGTTTGTCATGCTATCGTACTGACAAACAACAGGAGACCCTGATATGAAAAAGAACCTCTTAGTTGCACTTTTATCTGTTACAGCGCTTTCAACACTTCCAGGATGTGGCGAAAAAAAAGCTGTTGTAGAAACAACT
>CANNBR010000071.1 GCA_947502805.1 bacterium | reverse complement strand
TGGATGGCATTCATGAGGCCACCGGTTCGACCCCGGTCGGCTCCACCAGCCTTCGCCCTTTGGGCTATGGCTGGCAGGCCAGTTAAGGCTTACTTCATAGTTATTGCAGATGTATGGGTTGGTGGCGAAGGCTGCCCGCTGAAGCCTTGGCGAAAGAGGGCTGGTAGATTATAAAAGTCCTTAATCATTCGCCCTTTGGGCTATGGCTGGCAGGCCAGTTAAGGCTTACTTCATAGTTATTGCAGATGTATGGGTTGGTGGCGAAGGCTGCCCGCTGAAGCCTTGGCGAAAGAGGGCTGGTAGATTATAAAAGTCCTTAATCATTCGCCCCTTATTTTTGATTAAAAAAATTAAAAATCTGTTAGTTGTTAAAAGGCCTGGAGACCATATTTTTTATATTTATTTAATTCGATCTCTATCTTTCCCTGATCAGGTTTACATTGGTATTACAGAAGGCCTCGAAGATCGTTTAGTGGTTCATAATTCTGGAGGATCTCCTCATACGGCGAAATATAAGCCATGGGAAGTAGTTGTTTCTATGAGCTTTAAGGATGAGGCTAAAGCAAGGCGATTTGAGAAATATTTAAAATCTGGATCTGGTCGAGCATTTGCTAAAAAGCGATTATGGGAATAAAAATTCTGTATTAATAAAATTTTCGAGTAATAAAAAAGAGGCTACTTTTTGAGTGGCCTCTTCAAAAAAAAAGACTTAACTAATTATGCTGCCTCAACAATTCGTATATTTCCGCGAGAAGTTTGTAATTTTATAATTGCCCCGCCATGGCCTAAGGCGCCACGAATGTCACGTTTAAGTTCAGCAAGACCTGCTTGGCAAATTTTAAGAGTGCGAGGTTCAAGGGTAATGGGTTGATCGCTTGTGACAGTTCCCTTGTTTGTTTTTGCGTATAAAGTTGCATTGGTATCAGAAGGAATTTCAAGTTTAATTGATCCGCATTCAGTAAGTGCCACTATTTTGTCAGTTGATTTAAGATCTTCACTAGTACATATGGTAATGCCTCCGTGCTTGGTGCTTACTTGAACCGAATTAGTAACTGAATCAAGGTCTATTGTTCCATAGTGCGCATGGGCTCTTGTTGCAGTTGAAACATTTTTAATAGAGATAGCTCCTTTTTCTGTTTCAATCATCGTAAGAATTGCTGTGTTAGGAATAATCAATGTGTAGTCAACGGTGCATTGCCTATCGATTTTGAGAGGAATTGTTTTAATGGAAGCGCCATGCTTGGTGTAGAGCGTTTCAACTTTAGTTAATTTAATCTCTTCGTCTGTGCCTTTTTTTTTTGCTTCAATCACTATTTTGTTTTTGTTCCATGTTGTTATTTTGATATCCCCTTTTTTATTGGAGACCGAAACAGTGCTTCCCGGAGTAAGTGTTTGTTCGTGGGTAGTGATTTCTTCTTTGGTATTATCCCACCACCAGGTAAAGTCTTCAAAAAATATGATAGGCTTGGCCAAGTGTATTGTTGAAATACTAAGACAGAGTAATAATACGCGTATGTTTTTTTTCATAGAAATCCTTTTTAAGGCTATAAGGTTGATTGGTTATGAAGTGTACAAAAGTTCAACAGACAATTCAAAGATCTTTAAGCTCTATTAGCAAAAATTTCCCCTGTCTTTCCTCTGTAGTTGCTGATTTGCATAATTGCGGAGCGCGCATTTTCCTTGTAGGAGGAGCAGTTCGTGATATGTTCTTTTCACAACAACCTAAGGATTATAATTATAAGGATCTTGGTCCTAAGGATCTTGATATAGAAGTACATGCAGTATCGCTTGAAGTTCTTGAAACAGTTCTTAAAAAATATGGACATGTTAGAACGGTAGGAAAGGCATTTGGAGTTTTGCGTATTGATGGAATTGAGATTGATTGGTCTCTCCCTCGAACAGATTCACAAGGTAGAAAGCCAGAAGTTGCCATTGATCCTCATATGTCCTTAATTGATGCATGTAGAAGGCGAGATCTTACCATGAATGCAATGATGATAGATCTGGTAACAGAGGAATGTATAGATCCGTTTAATGGCTATGAAGATCTTCAGAAAAAGATTTTACGTGCTCCAGATCCAACATTGTTTATCGAAGATCCGCTTCGTTTTTATCGAGTTATGCAGTTTATTGGGCGTTTTGAAATGGTGCCTGATCAGGAATTAAGTAACTTGTGTGCAACAATGGATAGTTCTAAAGTTTCAAAAGAGCGTATTTTTCAGGAGTTTGAGAAACTATTTCTCAAATCAAAAAAGCCATCTCTAGCATTGCAGTGGCTTGATGACATCGGCAGATTACAAACACTATTACCTGAGCTGTATGCAACAAAAGGGACTTCTCAAAATCCTGAATATCATCCAGAGGGAGATGTTTTTGAACATTCAAAACAAGCAGTAGATGGGGCCGCTGCTGCTCAGTATGCATCTGATGAGGAGCGATTGATTATGGTGCTTGCTGCTCTGTGTCATGATTTGGGAAAAGTTAAAACAACACGCATGATAGATGGAGTATTACGTTCGCATGGGCATGATATTGCTGGGGTTCCGTTAGCAGATACATTATTAGATCGTCTTTCGGATAAAACATTTTTAAAAAAACCGATCCTTCGCCTTGTGCGGCATCATATGATGCCGGTTAGCATGGTTAAGAATAATGCGGGCGCTTGTGCTTATAAAACTCTTGCGCGTAATCTTTCGCCTACTTCTTTGCGATGCCTTTTTCAGCTTGCTATTTTTGATAAATCAGCTCGCAATCCAGAGCAAGGAAAGCCTTTGTTGGAGTGCCCAGAGCCATTGCTGGATGTATTTTTTGAAAATGCAGAAAAATATGGAGTAATTGATGCTCCCGAAGTACCTGTTTTGACGGGAAAAGATTTTTTAGATGTTGTTCCTGAAGGTCCTCAGTTGGGAATGCTTTTACAGCGCGCTTATGATCTTCAATTGGAATCGGGAATTTGTGATAAAGATGAGCTTAAAAAGCTGGTTTTGAAAAAACGTAGATAAAAATACTGTGTCATTCCCAATGAGTAAAGGTTTACCTGACTGAATGGTAGGGGAATCTATGAAAGAAGAAGAAGTCATAATTAAATTATTAAATAAAAAGTCACGTCATGCTCAGAGAACGGCCGTGCCCGGCATAGCCTTGGCGACGTCTGGGGCGTAACAAGAAAAAATCCCTTTTAATGTATCTTTTGAACAAGACATAGGTGTGCCCTGTTCCGTCGTCGTCAAGGCTATGCCGGACTATCGGCGGGCAGCATTTATGGTAGCGTGGCAATCTTTTTGATATAGCCCTAGCCCAGTTTGTATTAATTTCTATTAGAGTATTGAAATTTGAACATAAGAGCTGCTAGAATAAGTAGTGGAGATAGGCACAGAGTTTATTCAAAAAAGAAGCTTAATAGTTTAATTAGGCTATCCAGCTGTTGCTGATGGTGAGCTATGGCGAACTAAATAAAAAGGAGAATAAAATGAAGAAACAATTTTTAGCGTTACTTAGAGCTTATCCGAAAACTAATTGAGAAATAAACAAGAGTCCTTTTTTAAGATATTTTATAGCTTGACAACAAAAAATATTAAAAAAGGACTCTTATGGAAATGATA
>CANNBR010000070.1 GCA_947502805.1 bacterium | reverse complement strand
CAACATCTTCCTCAGAAAATAAACGAGTATTGCCTTCAGAGCGCTTAGGAGAAAGAAGTCCTTCTCGCTCGTAGAGCCTAATAGTCTGCTGATGGACCGAAAACATTTTGGCCACCGCAGATATCGAGAAAAATCCTTTGCTTCGTTTCATGCTTTTCCCTGGAAAGAGTCCCGTTTCTTGTTCCATACCTGTGCTCCTTTTTTACCAACACACATCGTTTTCTAGTATATCACAGTTTTTTTACAAAGCATTCTTCAAAACTGGCCCCTAGAAAGCTCATGGCCTAAAAAGGTACATAAGCTCTCGTTTAAACGTTAAACTTAATATGAAGCCAGTCACCATCTTGTACCAAGTAGTTTTGGCCTTCGGTGCGCATTTTGCCCGCATCTTTAATAGCAGCTTCAGTTTTGTACTGTGCAAGATCTTTGTAGTTAAAAATTTCTGCGCAAATGAATCCACGTTCAAGGTCAGAGTGAATTTCACCAGCCGCTTGGCGAACTGTTTGGCCTTTGCGTAGTGGCCATGCGTGTGCTTCTTTTGGGCCGACCGTAAAAAAGGTGATCAAATTTAATTCTTGGTAAGCGCGAGCAATAATGGTTTCAAGCCCACGAGATTTCATTTCAAGCATTTCCATAAGCTCAACACGTTGGCTTTCTTCAAGCTGCGTAAGCTCATATTCAGTACGAGCACAAATAGGGATTACCCGTTCTGTTCCAAATTTTTTCACTAATGCTTGGTAAGCGCTGTTTTTAAGATACGCATCTTCCATAAAATCTTGTTCAGCTAAGTTGGCGATAATTAAGAACTTTTTTGCAGTCAAAAGGGGAAGCATTTCCACCCCTGCGTTTTCAAAGAGTTCACGAATTTTGTCGATATCTTGTCTGTTGAGAGCTTCAGAGATTTGAGTAAGTACTGTTTGTTCTCTTTCAAGAGCTTTTTTTTCAGCAGGTTTATTTTGCACAGCTTTAAAAGATGACGTAATTTTTGCTTGGCGTTTTTCAATAGAATCGATGTCTTTTAGCCCAAGTTCAGCAACGATAATGTCTAAATGGTCAAGTGGGTCAACAGCACCGTCAGCAGATTCAAAGCAACGGACAACATGTAGAATAAGCCCAACTTCTCTAATGTGGCTTAAAAATTGATTACCAAGGCCTTCTCCTTGCGAAGCTCCTTTAACAAGTCCGGCAATATCAACAAATGAAACGGTCGCGGGAATATACTTTTGAGATCCATAAGCTTTTGCCATTGCATCAAGGCGGTGATCAGGAACTTCAGTCATTGCGTTATGAGGATCGATCGTACAAAAAGGATAATTTTCTGCGGGCACTTGAGAGTTGGTCAGTGCGTTAAAAAGAGTTGATTTACCAACGTTGGGAAGACCAACTAAACCTGCTTTAATACTCATCGTGTAGATACCTTTAGCTAAAGATTTTTTAAAAAAACGCTTATAAACAAGCCTACCAGGTCGCGCATGGTATCGCAAATTGCATTAGATCTTGTTATATGGGTAACAATATGCGTAAGATTAAAGAAGTTTTTTAACATTTTTACCACAAAAGGAGTTGGCTATGGATGCACGCTCAATAAAAATCTTCGGAATCGTAGTTCGTTTAGTAACTGCAACTGCGGCATTGTGTATAGGGTTAGGGGCAATGGGGATTAACATGGAAGAAATGCTACACATTGCAAGCATCAGTAATGTTGTTCGCTGTGGTGTTGGATTGTGCGGTGCTTACAGTTTGTTTGCTTTTATTCGTTCATGCTGCAGTGACTGTGGTACTTGTAAATAATTTTTTAAAAAAAAGGATCTTTATGTACGGGCTTATTAAAAGAATTTCTTGGTTAGTAATTGCACTTGCTTCTTTATGCGTTGGGCTTAAAGTTTGTGGTATCGATGTTGAAATATTGTTTCGCATTAAACGATATGACCTCATGTTGCGTTATATTGTTGGCGTGTGTGGTGCTGCAAGCTTGGTAATGTTCTTTGTAGAGCGTTCTTTGAATCTATGCTGCAAAAAGTAGTCAAACAAAAATTGTCAGCCTCTGAATTTACGGGGGCTGACAATTTTTATTTTACTGCGATTACGCTCTCTGAGAATGGCTGTAAAATAGCGTTAAAGATGACTAAGGCTATAACGAAAATAAACTTAAAAGGATCAGTATGAAGTTAGTAGTTATAGTCTTGACGCTTGTAATGACAGTGTTCACAGCACGAGCGCCTGAGGAGGTTCATACTGAAGAAGGACCGCATCAAAGAGAAACACCTGAACAGTTGGAAGCTGCAAGATTAAAGAAAAATCAAGACGAAGCAGAAATGCTAGCAAGAGTTAAGCTGGAAGTGCGAGCAAGAAAAGCTGCCGCATTGGCTGCAAAAAATAATGGTAAGGGCGGGGTGACATTTGCTGATGATGAAGGAGGAATTTTAATTCAAGGATCATCAAATCCAGCTAGTACAGTTACAGGAGAAGCAGATCCTGACACTACTTCTCAAGAGGAATTGGAAACTATTAAGGCTCTAGAGCCAAAGACGCTTAGTTTTAGTGAACGCGAAAACGAAGAACATCCGCTTTCTAATTTAGAATCAGTCGAATCAGAGCTGAAAAGAAATCTAGATACGCAGAAAGAAATAGAAGATCTTCTTAAAAAAACTCCTAATGATAGGAAAATTTATAAAGAAAAGCTTAATGAAAGACTAGATAAGCTGGAAGAACAGCAAAAGATACTTATAAATAGCCAGGAGTTTTTGGCATTTTTCAAAGATAAGACTCCGCCAGTTACTTTTACTGGTTCAGAACTAGAAAATATTTTTACTATTTTAGAGTTGCCTTCATTGTCTGATGAGAGCTTGAAATCTATGTCATCGGATGAATTAAGAACTCTTAAAAAAACTTTAACCAGCATTATATATCGTATTAATAATGCAAAAGATATGCCTGAAACTAGAAGAGAAGATATTGATATTCTTATTAAAAAATACCAAAACAATAGTTCGATCAATTTTTTAAATAATTATTTAGAAGATCGAAAGGAAAAAGCTGGTGAAATTAGATCATTAAAAATAAACGATTCTAAAAATTACGATGTTGTTAAAAAATTAACAAAAGATTTTATTGAGCAAAGAAAAATAACAATTAACAATTCTGTTAGCGAACTTAAAGTTCTTTTAAATTATCAACCCCTTAATCAAATAGCGATTAATGACAAGATTAATGATATTAAATTTTTAATTGGTCGTTTTAATGAAAAATTCGATACTAATCCTAAGTTTAAGTTGCGTGAAGAGTTTAAAGAAGAATCAGTTACTCTTGATGAAAAAAATGATTATCAACAATTGCTTGTTCTTGCGAATAAAGCAGGAACTTTGATTAATGGTATTGATGTGGCACTTAAAGTTATTGAAAGTGATTTTGTTTTTAACGCGGAAAATTTATCAGGTTTAGCAGATATGATCACAGCATTACGAGAAAGTAGCCCAGAAATTCAGGCAAAATTTAATGCTAAAGTGCTTGAAGGTATTGAAAAAAGTGATTTTGTTTTTAAGCCGGAAAATTTATCAGGTTTAGCAGATATGATCACAGCATTACGAGAAAGTAGCCCAGAAATTCAGGCAAAATTTAATGCTAAAGTGCTTGAAGGTAT
>CANNBR010000069.1 GCA_947502805.1 bacterium | reverse complement strand
AGGTAAAACGCCAACCGTATTGCAGATGAGAATGAAAAAAAAGAGAGAAGCAATAAAACTAAAATGTTTGTAAGTGAAATGGCCGAGTGCTTCAGTTACCATATCCATAAGGGCACTAATAGTTTCCAGAACGCAAAAGCGAAGATGACTTTCTTTATTGGAAAGAGATCGTTTGAGGAAAAATATAAGGCCGAAAATAATTCCTAAAATTGCCCAGGTGCTTACAACAGTTGTGATAATGACGTTAAAAAATGGATTGGTTATTCCGAAAAATGAGAGGAGGGACCAATATGCTTTTTCGCCTAAAACATTAATGTTCATGTGGATGTACCTTCTTGCGCAAGACTGCTAACCAAAAACTCCCAAAAAAAGAGGCTAGGACTAGTATAATGTTGAGCGAGGGGGTGCGCAATACATAGATGCAAATAAATGCAAGTAACCCAAGCCGCAGAAAGGAAGAAACAAAGAAAAGAAAAAACTTCCTGCTAGGCAAGAAGTTTGAGGTAGTTTTTAAAACTAAATTTCGGTAGCCAAGGAGGGATAGCCCATAGAGTAATCCCGCCCCAGCTCCGAAAAACAGAGATTTTAAAAATAAGATAGTCGTCATTATCCTTGAAGCTTTTTGATACCTTTTAGGTTCCAATATTCAGCAAGTAGTGATGAGCAACCAACAACCGCTACTAATCCATGACGATCGGTAACTGATTTTTTAGCAAGTTCAAGAGCTTCTTTGAAGTTTGAAGCTGCACGAGCTTTGATCTTAAGATCTTTCATATCATTGGCTACTTTTTCAGCATCCCATGAAGTATGAAAGACACCTTCTTTAGGAGTTACCGGGCACAAAATAATGTGTCCTGAAGTCTTCTTAAAGAAGTAACGAATTTGGCGTAAAAACTCTTGGTAGTCCAATGTTTCTTGGTAGCAACCAACAACGATAGCTAAGCCTTTAAGTGAACGTTGGTAGTGCATCAAGCGAACGCCAAGGAGAAAGTTTTTAAATGCATCAATATTGCTTGCGTTATCAATAAGAATTGTTGGTTTTTCTTTATCAAAGATTTGGAAACGGCCAACTAATGAATTGATAGTTTCTTTCCAGAAATGTTCAAGAGTTCTTTTTGGATTGAGTTCTGATTGACGTTTTGCTTCAAGAGTTGGACGACCACGTTGTCCTTTTTTCTTCATGAGCAAGCTGCTGTCTTCTTGAGCAGCTGGAGCAAGTTCATTAATAAAGATAGAAGCAATGCGTTCTGCAAGAGCAGCGCAACGTCCGTGAAGTTGTTCAAATGGATAAGGGAGCACGGTCAACTTTCTGATCGGCATTTCCCAAATACCTTTTGCTTCTTTAGTGTAATCGCACATACGTTTAAGGTTGGTTTTGTTTTGGTCAGCAGAAACTAAATGAATTCCTTCTTTAACCAAACCAACATATTCTTTAAATGTAGCATCAAGAGCAAGCCCTTCTTGGTCAACATCTTGAGCAGTGATACGAGTAATGGCGACAATTTTTGGAGAGGTAATCGCTGCTACAGGAGATGAAGCTCCGCCTTTTTCAACTTCCATAATGGCAACAGCTACATTGTTCTGTGCAAAAAAGACAAGACCCATAGCAACAAGAAGTTCTTGGGTAGTTGCATTGATGTTGTTTTCTTCAGATGCATTGATAGCTTCGTTACCAATATCCGTTAAATTTTTATTTGATATGAATTCTGAGTCAACGAAAAAACGTTCGTTATAAGTCAGAATGTGTGGAGAATAAAGTGCTCCAACGATAAGACCTTCTTCTTTGAACAACTTAGTTGCAAAGTGAGTGGTCAAACTTTTTCCATTTGTTCCTGCAATCAATACAGTAGGAACTTTCGCAGAAGGGGACCCAAGAGCTTTATCAAGCTTTTTCATCCGATCAGCACTTTTTGCATCATCTTGTGCTGTCCAATGACAGTTTAAGAATTCAATGATTTCATTATAAGTACGGGTCTTTCCTAAGGGAAGTGTACCTTTTGGCGTTGCCGTTGTTTGCTTGATACTCATGGTTATACTCCTTAAATATATTTGAGATATTCCCTCAAAATACCCTGATTTCTCTATGCAGAACCTTATTTAAGCTTAATTACTCAAATAAAGCACTTATAATTTATTGTACCCTCTATTATTATAATGTCAAACTAGTAATATTTAATGGATGTAATTGTGGTTTTTATTTACAAAAGTTTAAAAATGAAAAGTAATACTTTAAGTTGGAATGAGCTTAATACTTTTCAAGAGGTGGTTGTTTGTTTGAAAAATAATAAGCTTGTTTTAGCTCCATCCGATCCCTCAACTAGTATAGATATGTCTCAGGGAGTAATGAAGGTAGTAAGAAGGAGCTATTTTTTACAGAATGCATACATGCATTTTTTAATAAATAGGAAGAAAGAGGTAAGTTAACTGCTTTTCAAAAAGAACATAAAGAATTGCTCCCATTCCTAAAAAGAGTCCAAAGGGAAGTAGAATATCTCGTCTTCCTTTTGCTGCGATAAAATAAATGAGGCCAAAAATTGAGCCTAAGAGAGATCCTGTCATGAGGGTAATCCAGCATCCGCTAGCTCCAGTGAAGGCACCGATAAAACATAAAAGATCAACATCTCCTTGTCCTAGTCCATCCTTGCCAAGAAGTTTTTTTGAAATAAACCGAACCGTTGCAAGGATCAAAAGGCCCGCTAAAGAGCCGCCAATGCTTTCCAGCGGTGTGATGGGCAAGAGTCCCATATTGCTTAATAGCCATCCAATAGGCATTGCATAAAGCGTAACAATGCGTGAAATAAGAAGCGTTGTTGCATCAGTAAAAATAGTAATAATAAGAGCTGAAAAAAAGAAAAAGTAAGAAGCGAGGTAGGGAAGATCACTTTGTAATGCATAGGAAAGTGCTGCAGTTGAAAAAAGTGATACTAAAATTGGTAAAATGATAGGAGTGGTAGAATAAACTCCCTTAACTAGCCAACGAGAAATGCCCCACAGACAGAGAGTCCATAGCGCAGAAATTCCTGAAAGCATAAAAAGAGAACTATTCCAGCTCATCCTTTTCCTTTATTTTTTCAAACAACGACTCTAAGCGTTCTGCTTTCTCAAAAGAATGATCAAACACGAACTCTAATTCTGGGGTATAACGGCCAGAAATTTCTTTGGCAAGCGCTGCACGTAGCGAAGGCTTATAAAGAATTAAGTAACGTAATGTTTCTCTGAATGCTTCTTCGCCGCCGGCATTATAGAAAAGCACATAGCATCGAGATCTATCGTCAGAAAGTTCAACACGAGTGATTTGTGAACCCTGTAGACGATCATCATCACGACTTGCCCCTGAAAACAGAGTGCAAATGGATCGAAGAAGTTGGGCTGCTTTTTGAGCGCGTTTTATTTGATAGACTTTATTCATGTTATTCCAGCCTGCCTATGAGCTTCCTGAAGGAAGCTCCGGGGTAGAGTGCGATGATCATTTAAGATCTAAGCACCACGTTGATTAAGCATGCGCATATAGTTTTGCTTTACAGCTCTCATATGGCGTTTGCGACGTTTTTGCGTTGGTGGTTCAAAATACACGATGCGTTTCATATCGCGCACGATACCTTCACGTTCAATTTTTTTCTTCAATTGACGTAGTGATCGTTCGACGTTATTGCTGACGTGAATTTCGATGTTTGCTCTTTTCTTTGACATGCGAGTTTCAGCATCCTTTCAGTGAGAGTAAAGACCATAATTTTATTACTCATCTAAGATAGCGGCTTT
>CANNBR010000068.1 GCA_947502805.1 bacterium | reverse complement strand
TTGCCCACCTCGTCGGAGACGACGCACAACACGAACTTTTTTCTTTTGTACTTGCTGCTGCCATTGCTGTGTATCAAACATTTTGGCAAGTACTTGATCCATATTGTATTGCTTAGCAAATTCAACTGCACCGGCACGTAAATAACGCGGATTACGGTTTACTACCAAAAATGTTTCTTGTGGGTATTCGCTATCTACAAGCGGCTGTAGCGGAGAAAACTGAGTAAAATCTTTATCATTTTCTTCAATTATGGAGTTTTTTTTTACGTCGCTTTTTTCGTCTTTTTCTGTATCTCGTGTTTTTTCTCGCAAGGCCCGCTTAAGAGCCATAACATACGAACGATACTCTTCTTTAAGAACTAAGACCTGCTCAGCTGTAGTATTAAGCGCACGGTATTGCGCAACTAAAAGGACGAAGACCAATGCAGTAATTGCTGCACCAGCAAAACAGAGTAACTTTGCAATTTGTCCATCAGTTATTTTTTCTTTGTTCAAGTATTCATCCTTGCTCAAAACACCCCAATATCAGCCTGTTCAATCCACCCTTTTCCAACAGGAAAGTACACTTTATACCATGAATGATCCTGTTCTACCACTTTTAGTTGTTGCCCCATAGGAAGATCTGCCACCTTATGAAATTGCTTATCGGGTCCAGCATACACACATGCCATCTTTGAAATAACAATTCCATAGTGCTGCTTTGCAAACCAATAATCGTACCCACAAGCTGTTCCTGTAATGAGCAATAAAAAAATTCCTACCACCAGTAAACGCGTTGTTTCTCGCCCAAGCCAGACCATTAAAGAAAAAAGTGCCAACACTAAAAGAAATAAAAATCGAACCCAATCGCCCGGAATTAGTGCATGCATTGTTACTGCAGTTTCAAAAAAAGAAGAGTCATTAGTTATTCCTAATTTTTTTTGCGTAAGAACCACCGCACTGGATGCTTTTTTGCAGACCTCACGATTACCCAATCTTTGAGCTTTTCTAAACGCTACTAATGCCCCTGAGTACTGCTCTAACGCATAATGGCAAAGGCCACAATTGTAAAAAATGGAAGGATAAGGTGCTTCTATTTTTTTATACAATTCAAGTGCATGAGCTACTCGTCCCTCTTGATAATAAGCACCAGCCTTTAAAAAAGTTTCCTGCGTTTGATCCGCATGCACCGCTGCAGATAAAAAAAACAATGCTTTAAAAAAATATTTGTTCATAGTAAGCACTCCAAAATCGTAATCCATTGTTCTATCCTATCGTACAAATCACCTTCTGCCGGCAATGCAGAAAAGGTAACCGCGATTACATCAGAAAAAAAATGTCGCCATTCTAAAATTTTTTCATCAGAAAGTCCTGCCTTTTTCAACACAGCTTCAATATCTCGCTCTGACAGTTCAGCACGCGGCATATGCAACCGCATAGCAAATAAGTCCATAAGAATATGATACATTTCTGATTCATTTTTTATTTTTTGAGCAACTTTGATTCGGCTACGCGCTATGGTAAAAGCACGTTTATAGCCAATTTTTGAAGCATTCCGAAGTTGATATGAAAACCACAAAAAATACCCGAGCTTCCAAAACAACGGTAACAATAAAAGGAATGCTAAAATTAAAAAGAGAGTCCATGAAATACGTTGCTTGGCAAGAAGCCCACCACCTTTTAATGTTTTTTCAATAGTAGGAAGTTCATCAGGTTTTGTGATGGAAGAAGTATCATCTTCTTTTTCTTCATCTATCGCTGTTGATTTTCGCGCAGTTCCCGTCACTGTTAACTTAACTGCTCGTGATTGCAATGTTTTATAGCTCTGTAATTTGGTATCAAAATATTCAAATGTTTGTGGAGGAATTTCATACACCCCCGGTTTAACAGCTTGAACAACATATTCAAAATCTTTTTTTAAAAGAGTATCGGTTAAAGCATTTTCTTTTGCATGAGAATCATAATACTTTAAGCCCTCTGGCAAGGTAATTTTAGGATGCCCTATCATTTGAAAATTACCCTCACCAACTAATTCAAGAGTAAGGCTTACCCCTTCTCCTGTTTGCGCATCTGGAGAAGAAAGCTTTGCATGAAAACTTGAAAATTTTCCAACAGCCGCTACTGACGCTTCATGAGGAGGAAGTTTTTTTACCTGAAGCGTAAGCGCATTTGAATAGACTTGTTCAGTTTTTCCAGAACTAAACATCTGATTAACTAAATTAAACATGTCCATACGACCACGAGGACTTTTAACAGGAATAGTTACATATGCAATCAATGAGGGTATTACAAGCCTCCCTTCTTGCGCAGGAAACAACATAGATTTCCATTCAAGATATTGGTACGAAACTCCATCAATTATAGTAGTGCCGGTTGCAGGACCTTGCAATGCGGTATGCTTAAATCCTTTAAATATTGGCTCTTGTAGCTGTTCTAAGTGAACCCCTTCTTGCGCAGAATAAAAACGAATAAAAAAGGGAACTGCTTGACCAACATAAGGCTCAGTAGTTGCTACATGTAATTCAACAGATACATCAATCCGTTTATTTTCTGCAGTGCGCTTCTGCTCAGTGCCAACTTTTACGGTGACCGTATTTGATTTTTGACCGTGTTTTTTGCCCAAATGAATTGTTGCTGGCCCTATTGTAAAAGCACCTTCCTGATCAGTCACCGCTTGATACGAATAAGAATGTTTTATAACAGTCTCTCTATTAATGGAGCGAATACTACTAGACGTTCCACGATGCACTACATGCAAATCAGGAGGAATCATCAACTGTGGCTGTTGTTGCTCTTCTCGTGTTGAGCTTGAAACCTCAACTTCAATAAGAAAGGGGATTCCAATACCAGCTTCTTTTAGCGAATGACCATCCTGATCAAGAACACGTAAAGAAACTGAAGATTCACCCTGTAGTAAAAATGAAAAAAACAACAGCGCTACGCTTGAAAAATAGTTACCAATTCTTTTGTCCATACTTAGGCTCCATCTTTGTTTTAACCATGTATCTAAAAAGTTGTTTTCCTGACTCTCCATCTATTTTATCGATGACACGAGCAACCTCGTCTTTTTCTTCATCTGCTGGGTCTGCTGGTTGTGCATAAAGAACTTGCTGCTCTTTTTGTTCATCCCCACCTTGTTTCCCTTCTTGCTCACCTATTTTCTCTTCTAGGCTCTTTTTTGCATCATCCTGTTGCCCCTTATCTTCCGGCTTATTCTTTTGATCGCCCTTACCTTGTTGATCTTGTTTTTGCTGGCCATCTTTTTTTCCGGATTCTTGTTGATCTTGTTTTTGCTGACCGTCCTCTCCTTGCTCCTGTTGCTCATTATCTTCCGGCTTATTCTTTTGATCGCCCTTACCTTGTTGATCTTTTTTTTGCTGTCCGTCTTTTTTTCCGGATTCTTGTGAATCTTTTTTTCCGTCCTCTTTTTGCTCCTGTTGATCTTTATCCTGATCTTTTGAGTCATCACCCTGATCCTGTTGATCATTATCCTTCTGCTGCTCTTCTTTATCTTTTTCTTGCTGTTTCTTTTGCTCTTCTTCTTTTTTCTTTTGCTCTTCTTCTTTTTTCTTTTGCTCTTCCTGTTCACGCAAAAGCTCTTCAACTACTTTTTTGTTATGCAATGCATCTTTATTTGCAGGATTAATGACAAGCACTTTCTTGTACTGTTCAATCGCCTCTTTCAGCTGCTTTTTATGCACGCACGTATTGCCTGCATTAAAAAGAGCCTTTTGTTGCAAGATAGGATCTTTTGTTTTTTCAAAAGCTTTTGCAAAATATGCCTGAGCCTGATCAAATTCTTGTA
>CANNBR010000067.1 GCA_947502805.1 bacterium | reverse complement strand
CGTCGCATATGATCGCCTTCTATCGTTGGGGACGACGTGAAAATTGTAAGAATAAAGATTCTTGCGCCCATCGTCGCGGAGTGCATTATTGACATGCTTTTCAGGTGTGCGTTACATCTAAACGTTCTTATGCTTTGTAGTTAAAGGAATATTTTATGAATAAAATTTTGAAAAAAACTTTTTTGCTGTTCGTGTTTTCGATTGCATGTTTAGTAACCACTGATCTTTTTGCAAGCTGGTCAAGCATTGGTGACTCGATCGAAAGTATGGGAGAAAGTGTTAGTGGTTTCGTGGTTACAATGGCTGAAGGAATGGCTGGTAAAGTTCCAGCTGGGTATAATTATAGTTTTCAGGTTTTTAATGGATCAAATGTTGGTATGTATGTTAATATTAGTAAAGACATAAGTGTTATGGGTGCTCGTTTTCATCAAGGCGGAGGGGGTGATGCGGAAGTTGCGCCTGGTGCAAATACAGGTAATGGATTTTCTGGGGCAAATAGTACACATCTTTATTTCTCGCTTGGGATATCAGGTGGGGGTTCAAGTTACTCTGATCCACATTTTACGTTAGCAGCAAAAAATGATCCAACCATTTATATGTATCATTGTTTTAATAATTCTAATTCAGGGTCACCGGCTACAGAATTGCTTGGTGCTGGATATACGACAACGAATGACTTTAGTGGTCGTATTCAAAATAAGACATCACAGCAAGCTGCAGTAACGTATACGCTTATTGGTACTGATACTCGGATTATTACTATTCCTGATCTTGATCCTTCTTCATTTAATTACCTTATGATTCCTGAAGGATACTCTATCCGTCCTTCTAATCTTATTTTTGAATCTTCTCAAAAAGTTATTATTCCTGCAGAAGGGATTGGTCAAGTTACTAATGCTAAAAAGAAAACTTCAAGTCCTCTGACTGTGAACTATGTATTACTTAATGATTCACCTACAGGAGCATTTGAAACAGGAGTAGGACCTGGTAATTTTGAACAGCCTACAGTAGCTGGTGAAATTCGTGATATTTCTCCAGCTCAGTGTCAAATATATAATCAGCCTGCAAATCAAGCAGTTCCGATAGGGCAATTAATGGCGCAATCACTTCCTTGGCAATCGGTATGGTGTGGGTATCAGGGGTATGGATGGTCTCAAACACAGCAAAAAATTATCCCAACACCGATGTGGCAAGTGCCAGCTGGGGCAAATGCATCTTGTTTTTTAATTCGCCCATCACAGTCAGTTATGGCTAAAAATGGCCCAGCACGTTTTTTCGTGGTGCGTATTACTGTTCCAGAATCACCATCTCCGACTGATGTGCAAAATGCACAGTCATTTTTATCAAAACTTATGACCGGTAAATTAACGATCAAGGGTCTTTCTCCTAAAAAGGGAGGAGCATTGATTACGCAAGCCAATGTTGGATCAGTTACCTTGGCTAATGGACAGTATTTTCCTAGTCAGGCATCTTTTGAGCTTGCTCATTCATTTGTTTCCTATTGCCCATTGTCTGATACATACCTTGGCTCTACTGTCTCTCCTAGTTCATTAACTGTTTCAAAAAAAGCAGAACTTTTAGGTTTAGAATTGCCGAGTGATATTGGCTTACTTGAAGATCCAACAACAGGGGTTACAGGGTATCTTCTTGTTACTGACCTTTTGACACCCTATGGTACAGGGAATGGTCCTTTTTTCTATTTGATAAACCCTCCCTACATTGATTTGAGTCAAATGCTAGGCACTCTTTCAAACTATGCTTCATTGTGTAACTATCAAGCTTTAACATCTGATATTTTTAATCAACTTGTGCAAACATTTTTGCCACAAACATTAGAACAATGGGTTGGAGGATATATGCGAAATCCAACACAAGTAGAAAACAGTATTGCAAGCTTTCTTGTATTGTTGGGAAAAGGGGATGTTAATAACCTGACTCAGGCATTTACGTCAGATTCAAGTTATTATGTACAAGCAGGAGCAAAAAAACTGTTGAGTCCGCAAGGTAATGCATTATTAAAGATGTTTTTGTATGGCCCTTGTAGCGTGAGTCAGGCGCCAACGTATTATAAAGTGGGATCGTCATTTATGTCTGCTCAACCTGGTTGGCCAGCCATATCTTTGAGTTTGTAAAAAAACTGTAAAATTTCTAAAAATTCTTTTGAACAAGACGTACCCGCTATGCGCGGAGCACTAAGGCGGATCCTTGTCGACCCCCTTAGAACCCAGACACGAATGGTTCCATTCGATTCCTGACGGATAGAACACAAAAGCGAGCATAAGCTTCGAAGCACAAGAACTATGCTGCTTTCTCCCGCACTTGCCGACTTCGCGGCAGGTGCTCAGTGCCATCCTGATACGGTACTTTTTTAATTCAAAGATTTCTTTATAGTTCACTTCGTTTTCTGGGAATGACACAAATTACAAAGTAACAGTCTTTATCAGGAGCCCACGAAGACCATCGCCCAAAGGGCGTGGTTGGAGAACCCAAGCTTTCAGTAGGATGCTTCGAAGGTGGTGGTTTGGGCCCGACTTAGCATTCAAACAGCATGTTTGTGTTTGGATTCCAAAGGGGTGAACAAGCACCCCATTTGGTGCTGCGCGCAAAGCGCAAGAGAAAACTAAGTTATTGGAAGAATAAAGATTCTTGCGCAGTGCGTATTATAGCTTCTTAAAAAGCAGCTCAGGATTTTGAATTAGCTCCCCTTGCCGTAACACAGAAAACAGATCAGGTCTCATGCATTCCATTGCATAACCATTATCAAGTTGATGATCAGTAGTCTGTGTTTCTAGAGGGATGACAATGGTTTGCTTTTCAAAAAAGAGCGCTTCGAATAACGTTCCTGCTCCTGCGCGGCAGATAATGATATCAGCAGCTTGGTAATAGAGAGCGAGGTTATCCCGATACGCAAATACCTGTGCGTCTATGTTATTTCGCGTATAAAAATCGTAACATTCAGCAACTTGGTCAGCTCCTGTTTGGTGTACTACTGGGTAGGTTTTAAGAACAGCAATCGGTATCTGCTGAATCAGGTTATTTAAGAATTGAGACCCTTGCGAGCCGCCTAAAATAAGCAACATTTTTTTAGTTTCAGAAAAACCAATCTGTAGTTTTGCTTCTTCTGATGTGATTTTTTTGCTGGTTTCAGAAAAGCGTAAGGGATATGCAGTAAGTGTGCAGGGGCGTTTTATATACGATTGAGTTTCTTTAAAACAGATGAATATTGTTGTTGCCAGTTTGGTTAAAAATTTAACCGCTTTTCCTGGAATAACATTGAGTTCAAAAAGAGAAATAGGAATACCAAGAAGTTTTCCTGCGATACAGACAGGAAGTGCAACAAAGCCCCCGGTACTTACGATACATGAAGGTTGTTGCTTTTTGAGGTACCAAAAGCTTTTCCAGGTTGCTCGTATAAATGAGAAAGTAAAGAGTGGAAGTTTCCACCACGCACCATAGGGAATAGTGCGTAGTTCAAGTTCAAGATGATTTGTAATTTCTGGAAATTGAGAAATAATTTTTTTATCAAGGGCAGCGGTGGTTGAAATAAAAAGTAGTTGAGTATCAGAATGCACACATTGTTTTTTAGCAAATTGTAAGCAGGGGATAATGTGTCCTCCTGATTTTCCAGCAACACAGCAGATTGGCTTTTGAATCATTTGGCATCCTGACGGCAACGAGAAAGAAAGACGTGGAATGCTTGTTTAAGTTCGTGATCATTCACCAGATCCAAAGCTTTTTTTTCTGAAAAAGTAAGAGTCACTGGTGGTGGTGCTTGGTAAAGAATAATCGGTTTATTAGCAATAGGTTGTTTTTTAATGGTACTAGCATGCTTGAGCCGTACCGTTTTAATGTACGGTTTTTCAAGATGGCTATTGATTGTCTTAATCAGCACGGGAGAAAGCATATAGAGTTCGTGCAGCCAGTTTGAATCGTGCACA
>CANNBR010000066.1 GCA_947502805.1 bacterium | reverse complement strand
TTGAAAACAGCATAAATTCGGGGAGAGATGGCAGAGTGGTCGATTGCGACGGTCTTGAAAACCGTTATCCTTAATCGGATCGTGAGTTCGAATCTCACTCTCTCCTCCAAAATCTTATAAAAAAAATTCTTCTTATTTCACGCACCAGAAGGTAGTTTGAGCCTATTCAAATAATCTATAACAATATTTGTCACTATAAAATTATTCCTCTTTTAAGAAAACGTGAGAAAGCGCCACAGGATAGCAAAAAACCTTTGACGGCGCTGGAAATAGGCATTAGAATATCTATCTCTAGATGTGAGGATCTTTTTTAAAAACTATAAGTCCTAAGGTGCTAAATTTATGCTTACAAGATTCGGAATCCGTTTCCCCTTCCTTGTTTCTGTTGCAACTCTTCTTTTTACTGTCTCTTTACCAATTAAGGCTAAACCAGGTACTAAAGTTGCTACTGATCTAAAAGTCGTTGTTTCAAAGAAGGATATAAAGCGAGTCAAGCCTTCATCTTTTATTCAACCATTACTACCTTCCATTGTGGACTTAGGTGGCGCAAGTGATTTTATTTTTGAAGCTATTGCACGAGAAAACCTTAAAACACTTACTGGCCTTACCCTTGATTCAAAGTCTTTAGAAGACGTCACCAAAAAAGCTCTTAAAAAATGGCATGAAATGCTAGTTGACAACCTCAAACAGCAAATAAATCTTAATCATAAAGAAAAACGTCATATTATTTTTATGCTTTTTTCTCAATATGAAAAGCAACACCCATTTACAACAAACACTGTTATTGATCAAACATCATGGCAGGATCTTGAACTTCTCTGTGGCCCTAAATCAGACGTAAGTCATTATGTAGCGGCAAAAATTGACCGCACAAAAATGGAAGCTGGTAAGGCGATCTTTTTAAAAAAAATAATCGAACCAACATGCGACAAGAATATACTTTTAGGTAATCAAGAAATTATCCATGAACTCTGTAATAATGAAGAACTTTTCAATGAGCTAGAAGTAGAAATCGAACGGCTTAAAAAAACGGAAGGCGTCATTCTTTCCCTCTGGAACGAGGATATGTTTTATGATTCTATTAAACAAGATGAACTCCATATTCCTTATGCACCAAAAACTTCAAAATACATCAATACAAGCCCTGTATGCGTTGAGATGAACTCTTATACCCGACTAGCTAGCGCCTTTGCTTCAAATTTTTTTATGGTTGCTACCACAATAGCTGTTCCTCTTGCCAGCATAGAACTTCTTACTAATACACAAATTTTTTCAAAAATTGTTCCTACTGCAAATGCTGGTGATGCTAAAGAATTTGTAAGCAGTCTTAGTACTGGAGCAAAAATAAGTTTTTTTGGTGGCGTTTTTTATCTTATGAAAAAAGTCTATAGCAATAACAAAAATACTATTTCAGGAGTTGAGGGGCTTATTACTGGACCATTCACTGGATACCCAGCTCTCTTCTTTCCAGACTACTTACGCTATATGGTTTCTTTTAGAAAATGCTTACAAATAAAGCTCATGTATACTTCTCAATATGTTGATGCATTAAAAAAAATCTCAGCAAAAACTCAAAATTGCTCTGCACTAAAAAAACATTGCCCTGCTATCTTAAACCTTGAAAATGAACTCAATACTATGGGTGATAAATCAATTGATCTTAAGCAATTTTTAGGACTCCTGAGTAAGGGTACCTTTAAAGGAGAAGCATCATTCTTTTCATGGTATGGTCGCATAAACGTTTGCTATCAACTTCTTCATAAAGTAAAAGGCTCACTCATACATCCTATGATGGTTGTTGGGGAACTTGATGCCTATATGTCATGCGCCCGCCTTATAAAAGAACTTAATAAAAAAGATATTCCTGTTTGTTTCCCAACTTACATTACCACTGATAGTAATGAAGGGCCTGCATTAAAAATCATTGATTTTTGGAATCCAAGTCTGGCTGGCCGTAAAGCAATAACCAACTCACTAACACTGGGTTACGGAAATCCTCAAAACATTATCGTTACTGGACCTAATGCTGGTGGAAAATCAACTACCATGAAGGGTCTTCTTGTTAACGTAATACTTGCTCAAACTTTTGGTATTGCAACAGCCAGCTCACTTACTTTTACTCCGTTTTCAAAAATCATCACCTATCTCAATATTACTGATGATATCGCTGCAGGAAAGTCACACTTTAAGGCAGGAGCTTGCCGAGCACGTGAGTTAATAAAAACGGTTCAATCAGTATCTAAAGATGAATACACCCTTACTGCCGTTGACGAAGTATTTAATGGAACAACCTTTTATGAAGGTCAAGCAGCGGCTTACGCTTTAATTGAACAATTAAGCACATTTCCCAATAATGTCTGCGTTACTATCACCCACTTTCCAAAAGTACCCTGCTTAGAAAAAGACTATCCTGCCAGGTTTTCAAACTACAAAGTGACCGTATCATTCGGCCCTGATGGATCAATGGACTACCCATACAAGCTAGAACGCGGTATATCAAAGCAAAACATTGCACTTGAAATTTTGAAAATAGAAGGGTTTAATGATACCTTTCTTACTAAGGCCACACAGATCCTTGAACAAAACCATGAAAATATAAGGTAACACATGAAAACAAAACGTTTTTTTCTCAATAAACTCGTACGCGACAATATCGTTGATCTCTTTTCAAAAGAAGGAATCGTTAGTACTTCTTTCGCTCTTGAAGATGATAATGACTACTTAGAAGCTCTTACTCAAAAACTTATTGAAGAACTCCAAGAAGTTTTTTCTGCTGAAAACACAGAAGAGCTTGTAGAAGAATTAGCTGATATTGAAGATGTTTTAATTGCATTCAAAGCTCTTTTAAAACTTGATCAAAAAGATATCGAAGCCGCTCGAGAAAAAAAATTAGCTCTTAAGGGTTTATTTTCAAAACGTACTTTTATTGAATACATTGATATTCCTGAATCAAACAAAGAACGCATTGCTTATTTCGAAGAAAAAGCATCACGTACACCTGATCTCAATTTAGATGATCTTGAAGACAATGATGAAGATGAAGAATGCGATGAAGATTGCGCAGAAGACTGTAAATAAAATAAAAAATAGTTTCACTTTTTAAGAAAGTTTACCATGAAAGATACTCATTCTTCTCTAGCATCAGATATCCCTCCCAGCCATCAAGAATTCGTATCTTTCTCTTTCTTTAATCTATCTCAGGCAATGTTCTTTGCCTTTCCAAAAAAAAACAGTCCACAAGAAAATTCATTTAAGCGTATTCTTAGAACTGAATTAGTGAATAGCGCATGCAAGGGGAAAGTTTATGTTTAAATCGTTCTTTCAATCACTATGTGTCGTGGATGCATTTTTCTGGGATTTTATTGGAGTTCCAGCCATTTTACTTCTTGGGATTTTTCTTTCTTTTAAAGCAAAATGGTTTCAAATAGTCGACTTTAAAAAAATAACCAAGCTTTTTTTCTCATTTTTATACAATCCAGCTCCCCAAGAAAAACGAGGCCTTCACCCGCTTAAAGTTTTTTTTGCTTCACTTGGTGGATGCATTGGTATCGGCAATACTGTTGTAGTATGTACTGCTATACAAGTCGGTGGTCCCGGAGCAGTTTTTTGGATGTGGGTTGCTGCGTTTATAGGAATGATCGTAAAATATTCTGAAGTTTACCTTGGCATTAAATACCGTATAAAAAACAATGATAATAGTTATGATGGCGGCCCTATGTATTTCTTACAAAAGGCGACCTCAAATCCCTGGGTTCCACGCATTGTTTGCGTCCTTTTATGCATCTATGGAGTCGATATGTATCTCTTTAGAATTGTAACGGAAACTATGGTTGATATGTGGGGGCTTAATCATTTTGTAGTTGTTTTATCACTTCTTGGCATAGTCATCTACACAACACGCCGTGGCATAGAAGGAGTCAGTACTATTGCAAGTATTATCATCCCTGTTTTCTTACTCATTTTTTCAAGTGTTAGCATTGTCATTTTGATCAAAAATATCGCCTACTTACCCGGTGTTATAAAACTTATTCTTAAATCAGCATTCACTGGTCATGCTGCAGTTGGAGCCTTTACCGGTTCAGGTTTACTTATAACCATGTCACAGGGTATGAAGCGCGCTTGTTATTCTAGCGATATTGGCATCGGCTACGCCTCAGTTATTAATAGCGAAACAGATGAAGACAGTCCTTCAAAACAAGCAGCCTTGAGCATTTTTGGGATCTTTATCGATACCTTTGTAGTCTGCACGATGAGCGTTTTTTTAATTCTTATTACTGGGCTCTGGCATCAAGGTATTCACGAAGGGCAAATCATTGCTCTGGCAATTGAAAGTCATATCTCATTTATTGCCATATTATGGCCACTTTTTATCTTTCTTCTTGGCTATTCAAACATGATTGCTATTTTTTCTGTAGGAGAAAAAGCAGCTCGA
>CANNBR010000065.1 GCA_947502805.1 bacterium | reverse complement strand
GGTCATAGCCGACCAGCGATCAAGCCGCAGGTTTGTGCCCTAGATTCCATCCCCCTACGCATAAAGCTACGGAGGACAAGAGAAGGGATAGGCAAGTATCCCGTTTGGTGCCGCGCGCAGAGCGCATACCTTACGGTCTTGTGGCAAAAAGAAATAAGAAAAAAAATAAAAAAAAAGAGCGCCTGTTTTTCCAGACGCCCTTTCTAAAATAGAAAAAAACTAATTATAAGGAATTATTCAATTCCATCTACAAAACTGCCGCCTCCGCCACTACCGCCAAATTCACCCAATGATCCTGTTCCTGACTTTACTGCATCTTCCACAGGAACAGACCCTTCGATGTCATAATCGGTAAATTCTTTCTTTGCTTCCACAGTCTTCACGTCCTCCGAGGATCCCATTTGGGGACTGAAGTCTGCCGAAGCTTTAAGGAAGGAGGAAGCCTTGGCCAAGGGGGATGTTACTGCTTCCCTTTGAGGAGTTGTAAGAACAACCTGTTCTGGATCATGACCCACTACTCGATTTTTACGAACTATTTTTTCCGATTTTATTACAGGTGCAATCTCTTCTTTCTCTTCTTCTTCAACTAAAATAGGAAGAGGCAAAATAATTTTACTATCTTCATCTACCTGCCAGCTCATCACACCATAATGACGTGGGCTGCTAAAGAACAATTTTATTTCGTGTTTGCCTTCCAGAATATCAACACCTTCAGAATTTTTACGATCAAAGCGAACTTCATAGGGCTCTTTATGATTATTGATCCGCTTACCAAAGAATCCAACATACTCAGCAGCAAGTTCAACCGCTTTAATTTCTGCAGGAAGATATTTTTTTCCATCAACCTCTAAATGTACAACCCATAATGGTGGAGTATCCTTTAACGGAATCGACTTTTGACTTAATACATAAAACGAAACAAAGTACGTATTGGCACTCAATTCACGACGTAAAAATTGAATATATCCAGCCTCATCTTTACCTGTCATTTTTGCATACACCTGTGCATAGGCAGTTCGAACCGTATCTGAAAGCCAGATAGCATCAAAAATAGCTAACGTATCAAGCTGATCATATAATCGTATCCCCTTTAAAAATGGCTTGACTGTCTTTTCATGATCTTTATTAATTTTTCCTTGAGAAAATGTTTCATCTGCCCAATCTACGATGTTTCCACCACAGCCAGGAAGCAAAAACAATATCCCCAATGCTATAGCTAGTATATTTTGCGGCTTCATTCATTTACCTCTTTCTTGTACACTCATATAACTTTGTCTGCAGTTAGAGTAAAAAAAAGATGTCCACTTTACAAGGTCAACCTCATGAGTATGTCACTTACGCAACTTCTTGCATGGCGTTATGTTGCAAGCCGTTCATCATCAACGATTAAAACAATGGTCACTGTTTGTTTTGCAAGCATCTTTATTGGAACCTTTTCTCTTGCGCTGATTACCGCCATCATGCGTGGTTTTGAGTATGAAACTCATAAAAAACTACAAAGCATCTACCCCTGCTTACTCATAAAAGCTCCGGATGGAACCACACTCGATTATGAAAAGCTCATACCCTTCTTAAAAAAAAATCTTTCTGAATCAGTTTCTGAAATTTCTCCTTATCTTCTAAAACAAGCACTTGTTCACCCAGCAACAACCGATGAGCCAACGCACCTTATCACCATCAAAGGCATTGACCCGATCACAGAACCTCACGTCACTGCTCTTGAAAAAATGATTAGTCCAGCACAAGTGCTTTCCACTCTGACTGGACACCAAATAGTTATGGGAAAAGATCTTGCTGAAACACTTGAAGCTTCTATTGGAGACCAAGTAGTCCTCATGTGCAATGAAAATGAAGATGAAGGCTTTAAAGAAGCAAGTTTACGTTCGGTACCTGTTACTATTGTAGGAATTATTACTACTGGAATTTCTGATTATGACGAACGCTTAGCGCTTGTACCTCTTACTTTATGCCAAACTATTTGGACTCATGACTGTGTAACCCACCTTGGACTACATCTTAAATCTCCAAAAGACGAACAAAAAGCACTCGCTTATCTCAAAACTCTTGAAGGATTAGAGCCTTACTCATGGAAAGATTTTTATCCCTCTCTTGTTTCTGCCTTAAAGCTTGAAAAGTATGTCATGTTTGCACTGCTACTTTTGATAACCCTCGTTGCCAGTATGAACATTATTTCATTACTTTTTATGTACATCACGTACAAAAGAACCGATATTGCACTTTTAAAAATGTTGGGAATGCCTTTTTGGCAGATCAACCTCATTTTTCTTTTTGTCAGTGCGCTACTTTCAACTGCCGCAGCTGTATCGGGATTGATGTGTGCCTGGATAGTAGGAATCCTCTTGCAACGATACCCGTTCATACAACTGCCCGACGCTTATTATATTACAAACCTTCCTGTAACTCTTGAAGCTCACCTGTTTTTACTCGTATTCATAGTTGTTATTACGCTCAGCATTATTACGTCACTTATCCCTTTACGGATTATCAAGCGCCTCAACATTACACAAACCTTACGCAGCGAATAAATTACGCCCAACGATTGTTACACAATGCTTTTGCGTGAGCCATTATGCGTTCACGCATTTTTCTTTTTTTTGCAGCAGCTTCATGTAATGGTGATGTTGAAATTATTGCATGCGCATAGTGTTCTTGTTGTGAACTTTGACCTAACTTTTGATACATAACTCTATCAACTAGCATAAATAAACTTATCACAAGCACCACTTTTTTCATCATTGCCGCTCCTCCTTATAGTAACTCTATCCTTACTTATGAGAGTAACATCATTAAAATTCTAATTGCAATAGACGAATGGCTTGTTTGTAATTTTTTTTAAAAAGTTGATAAATAATAAACAATATTTCGTTAAAAAATGGGACAAAATCCAAACAGTTGTAAAGCACTTTCTAGATGTTTATCAATATCTTCTTCTTCTATTTTTTCAAAAACAAGAAGCCCATGATTATCATTTTTTATTGGCCACACAACGTATCGTGGATTTAAAAAATGTAGTTCATCGGAAATGTCCTGAACAACTTTTTCTTCCCTCATTTTATTTTTTTTAATACTGCAATGGCACATATCACGTACTGTTGAATTAAATGATGCTTGCTTCATATGCTCAGAAAATTCATTCGCTTCAGACCAGTGATTAATTTTAGGATGATATGACTCATCCTGAGAAAATCCTGCAATCCCTTTAAGATGATCAAAATCAGGATTATCTATAAAATAAGCTGCTTTAGAAAAATTAAAACAATCTTGTTGCCCCAAGTTATGTAAAAGAAATTCGGTCATATTATCGATCCCATGAAGCTTTATGATATGTTTCGGGATAGTCGTGACCGCTACAAGGACCTCGTAGACCCGTTTATCTTTTTCGTTCATTCCCATTGTGTCCCCTTTTTTGTATCTATATGCTTTAAACATTACTAAAAACAGTAGCCGAAAAAGTGGAAAAAAATCAATACTTCCGATTGAATCCACTTTCGAGTACATTTTTAAAAGATCTTTTATAAAAAAACGAGAGAGTCTTATGAAAACACACCAATCAAGAACTAAAAACCTGCTCACTTACTTTAACTTTCTACTCTATATCTTTATGGTCTGCCCGCTCTACAGCTACAGTATCTTACGCCCCTACAATGGCAGCCCCATTATCGCAACAAGCTGGATTAATAAAAATCCTTTGAGGAAAAAAAAGAGAAAAATTCATGCCATCAACTACCTACAAAACTCACATCTTGAAGTATTTCCTCTCTTTAAAACATTTGATCGTGATTATTTTTATCATCATATGCTTCCTGAAAACTTAATTTCATTTAGATATTTTCCAACACAGACGATAAATCCAAAAATACTCAATGAGGCCATAACTAAATTTTTCGAAGAAATACGCCTTGGTTACAAAAAAAACTTTAGCGATTTTACTATTCTCAAAAATGAAAGCTTTAACTCACGCAAGCAAGCTGGCCTTATTGTAGTAAAAGGAAAAGAATGGCCCTTAGATCAGTTTGTCGTAAAACTTTTTATGGAAACACCCCAAAGCTTTATTAAACCTTCAAATAAAGGGTTTGTCGCGATCTGTCACTTTATGGTTGGTCATGGCTGTACCCGTTATATGCTCGGATTTACACGACTTAAAAACTTGGAAATGATCAAAAGAATGATCAATGATAGTCCTTATTGGGCAGAAAAAATTGATTTCCCTCGTAAATGGTTTTGGATGCCTACTGATTATCCATGGATTCATCTTGCCGGCTATCACATAAGCGGTTATGAAAAAATAGCCATCGACATTCCAGGAGCCTATGCAATTGTAGAGGATGCAATTCAAGTTAAACGAGAATTTTCAATCAAGAAAAAGGAAGATCGCGATTTTGGAGTAGCTGTTTGCAACTACCTCGAATGCCTTATGGACCCTCATTCAAGCAATTTTGTAGTTGAAGATGAAACA
>CANNBR010000064.1 GCA_947502805.1 bacterium | reverse complement strand
CACGCGGTGTCGCTGCGTCAGGCTTTCGCCCATTGCGCAATATTCCTCACTGCTGCCTCCCGTAGGAGTTTGGGCCGTATCTCAGTCCCAATGTGGCCGTACACCCTCTCAGGCCGGCTAGCCATCACAGTCTTGGTAGGCTTTTACCCCACCAACTAACTAATAGCGCGTAAGCTCATCCTCAAGCGGCAGCATAAAGCCACCTTTCTCCCGTTAGGGACGTATGCAGTATTAGACTCGATTTCTCGAGGGTATCCTTCACTTAAGGGCAGATTCTCACGTATTACTCACCCGTCCGCCGCTGTACTAATTCCCGAAGGAACTTTCTCGCTCGACTTGCATGTGTTAAGCACACCGCCAGCGTTTATTCTGAGCCAGAATCAAACTCTCCATCGCAAAAATTGCTTTTGTTGGGTATTCCGCTGTTTCATCTGTGGACAAATTTATTAGCGAACTGTAACTAGTACAGTTCATTGCTAAACTTATTATGAGTTTCTCATGTATTTCAAAGAACTTTAAATTTTTTCAATCTGTAACTTTGTGCTGATTAGTGTTGTCAATTATACCGTTACGGAAAGCAATGTCAAATTTTTTCTGCATCTTTTTTTATGTTTTTAAGGTCGTGTTGCAGGCGATTCGTTTGTTTCAATTGCTTGGTTTTGTTTCAAACCTGAATCAAATTGTAACCACATTTGTGATAATTGCAAGCTTTTTCTTTTCCCTTAAAAATAAAGTTGAAAAATCTTTATCTTACAGGCCTGCTCTTTCTTAAAAAATTAATACTAACTTCCTTATTTGTAGCACTTTGACCATCATCAATAGAGGCTTCTATAAGCTCTTTAAGCTCTGTTTCTGCCCTTTGAAAATGATCATTGACTAGGTGGTAAGTATAGATATTTTCTCTTTCTTCACATTCAAGTTCTTCTTGAGCTTTTTTGATTCGTTGCTCGATACTTCCAGCAGAATCCTTACCTCTTTTTTCTAATCGTGCCTTAAGTTCTTGTAAAGAAGGGGGCATTATCCAAATCAAAACGACTCCCGAAGTATCTTTTACTTTTAATCCCCCAGCATGATCAATAACCAAAAGGTGCGACTTTTCATTTCGATAGGCTGGATCTAACACATAAGCAGGAGATCCATAAGAATTACCGCAAAATAATCCACTTTCTAAGAAAAAGCCTTCTTTTTGTTTTTTTTCAAAATCATCATAAGAAATAAAATAATAATCCCTTCCCTCAGTTTCACCTTTACGGGGAGCACGAGTTGTATAGGTCACCACTTTATGTAACTGGTGTTCATTACGCCAACCTCTCAGAAGAGCATTCACTAAGGATGTTTTACCTGTTCCTGAAGGAGCCGAAATAATAAATAATTTACCCGCCATTATTTTTCCTTATTTGATAAAAAAAGTGATTTTTATGTCAGTGACTTCTTTAATGATAAAGAGATAACTTCACCTTGCAACTCCCACTTTTTTTAGTCTATTTTTAGCCACTATATAATAAGGATAAAGAAATGGTTCTTTACTTGAAGAATTTTGCACAATGAATGATCGCAGGTACACTAACAAAGCATAGTAATATTAGCATCCCATCTTTGCATAAAATATTTTTAGAATGATGCAATTCATTATAACGGATCACGAACGTTTTATTTACAAAGGACCTCAATGCTTATTGATATTCTTCATGAACAGTTAAAACACCTTGAACCTGACATTTCTGTTATTAAAGCATTTTGGAAAAATGCACAGTTCGATGATCGCATTGCTGCACTTGAACTTAAAGGGCAAGATATCACTGTCTGGCAAGATCCTAAACAGGCACACATTCTTAAAGAATTACAAGCGCTTAAAAACAAACGCGAAATTTATCAGACAATCACAACCAACTATCAAGAAATGATTGATCTCGTCGATCTCTTTAAAGATGACGAATCTGAACTTGAAAAACTTATCGATGAAATCAGACAACTTGCACGCTCCATCCGTTCATTAAAAATCCAATTACTTTTACATGACGAACAAGACACCTCAAACTGTTTTATCAGCGTCAATGCCGGTGCAGGCGGAACCGAATCTCAAGATTGGGCAGAAATGCTCTTACGTATGTACTGTCGCTTTTGCGAACAACATGGTCTCGATTTTACCATTGTAGATTATCAGCCGGCAGAAGCAGCCGGTATTAAAGGAGCAACTCTTTTTGTAAAAGGGAAAAATCCTTATGGGCTTTTAAAAAGCGAACATGGCATTCATCGCTTAGTACGTATTTCTCCCTATGATGCAAATAAACGTCGTCACACTTCTTTTGCTGGAGTACATGTCATTCCTGAAAATCCTAAAGTCGAAATAACTATCGACCCTGAAGATTTAAGAATTGATACCTATCGTTCAGGAGGCGCAGGAGGCCAACACGTAAATAAAACAGAATCTGCCATCCGCATCACCCATCTACCTACAAACATTGTTGTTCAGTGCCAAAATGAACGATCTCAAGGGCAGAATAAAGACATAGCAATGAAGATGCTTAAAGCAAAGCTTGCTCAAAAGCAGGAAGAAGAAGCGCTTGCTAAAACTGCTTCATTTGAGAAAAAGAAAATTGAATGGGGCTCACAAATTCGCTCATATGTTCTCCATCCTTATAAAATGGTAAAAGATCATCGAACAGAATTTGAATCCCAACAACCTGACTTGGTTCTTGATGGTGACTTGATGGGATTTATTGAAAGTTATCTTTTAGAGAACGTTTAATATTCTTTGAGCTTCACGCTTATAGAGCTCTACATTAGGCTGATCAAATGGATCAACATTGCATAAAAAACCAAGGTACATTATCTCAATCATTTTGAACTGTAAAAACTGCCCGATATAATATTCACTTTTTTCGGGCAATACCACTGAGCAAAAAGGACGATTATTTTTTAGATATGCCCCCTTTGTACCCGCCGAAAGAGCATGCATAATATCTGAAAATGAACGTCCAGCTAAGCCTGATACGTCATGCGGTACAATGATGTTATTTCTATTTTTTTCAACCGTAACAAAGGTTGTACACTTATCACGCGGACCGCCTAAATATAATTGTGCAACAGAGTGCAGATCGATACTACCCAAGGAAATAGTTGGGGTAATTCCCATTAAAACCTGCTTGCCTTGCTTATCAAATTCTTTGCCAATGCTTTCTGCAATCAATTGGCGATACCATTTACCCATTGCTTCCAAGTCTACGGAAAACAAAAAAAGGTCATTAATACTAACCCCTCGTTGATAATGGTAATACTGAATAAGAGCGCTCATCATTGCCGGATTATTCTGCACATCATCATTCAAACAACGAGTCACCATAGAACGAGCACCAGCACACAATTCTTCTATTGAAATGTCGGTCATTACCAAAGGAAAAAGTCCTACAGCTGAAAACACTGAATAGCGACCACCAACCATTTTAGGAATCTCTAAACAAGTAAAAATCTCACACTGAGCCAAGCTCCATAAAGGAGAATCCTTATCAGTAGTCACTACCACTAACTCTGCATAATCATCAGGACGATATTTTTTCAATAACTCCAAAATGACATAAAAGTTAGCAATTGTTTCTGTTGTGGTTCCAGATTTAGTCACCACATTAATTAAAATATTATTTCCTGCAGCAAGTTCTTGCTCCAGAACAGAAAGAATCGTGATCATCCTGTCAGCATCAACTGTTTCTGCAAAATAGAGTAATGGAATATTGGTAACTACTCTTGTACGTAATCTACCAAAAACAGCTTGGTGAACCGCTTTTGCACCAAGGCTTGATCCACCTATTCCAATAACCACTAAAACAGTTGGGTTAAATTTTTTTTTCTGTGCAGCTACTGCACTTACTCGTTCTCTTATTTGTTCATCAAACGGAATGGCCAGTGAGGCATAAGAAGTTTCATACAATTCTTTTTTTAAAAATAAGTCAGCAAGAAGCAATCGTTCCGCTTCTAATTTTTTTTCTTCTGCAAGAGCTAGAAGATCTGCAAGCGCTATACCGCAACTTTCGCGATAGGAAAAAATAAACTCTTTCATACGGTTACATTTTCATCCCGCGCTCCATTATCCTGCAAAAATTTTTTCATTTCTTCATTGCCACATAAAATTGCCTGTTGTAATGGAGTAATCCCTCGACCATCAGGTCTATTTATATCTGCACCGCTCTCCAATAAAAGCTTTATTACTTCTTTTACTTCTTTATGAGAACATGCGACCACAATTGTAAGAAAAGTAAGACCAGAACGATTCCTTATATCATTAAGATCAGAATGAGGCTTAAAAACCAATGGCCCACCATTCGGATGACACTTACAAGAGCTCATTTTTTGCTTTATTCCTATTTTCATAAGTTCAAGCCCAAGGCAAATAAATAACATCTCTTTATCGCTCCCTTCATCCTCAACGTAAGGCGATTTTTTCTCGTCACCGTAAAGCGATTTTTTCTCATCAAAAAATTTTATTCTTTTTACACCAAAAACCAAACCTGATTCTTCTTTTAAAAGCACACCTTTTTCGGCTCCACTAATCATTTGCATACATACTATAAAGCAACCTGCCAATAAGCTATTAAATCCATATCTCATCAGTACTATTCCATGTATAAAAATTAAAAATATGTATCATGATACAGTTAT
>CANNBR010000063.1 GCA_947502805.1 bacterium | reverse complement strand
GCAACAGAAAAGTAAGTTATTGTAAGAATAAAGGTTCTTGCGCAAACATGCCGCGCGCAGAGCGCACTAGGCAGATCTCTTCCCGTCTAGCTTAAAAACTTCTTTAGATAAGTATAAAACTCGGCTCTTGGCATCGTCTCTTTAAGACGATCAACAATTTCCCCATTCTTAATAACTATCATATGAGGCACATCAGGAACTTTGAATTTTTTTACAAGATCATAAGAAACAGATGCGTCTATTTTACAGAATCGAATTTTACCATGCATTTTAGCAGCAGCCCATTCAATAATAGGGAGCATATGTACACATGAAGGACAATACGGGGTAAAAAAATCAAGAACTATCACCGACTCTGATGCATTTTTAATAAGCTCTCTGTACTCCGCCATGCTGCTTATTTCTTCTAGCTTTTTCTTCTGAACAGAGTGTGGGTTAAAAAAGAACGGCTCTAATTTCTCTTGCACGTATGAATTAAATCCAAGAGATGCCAGCCACCACACCAGATCAAGGCCTGCCTTAATGCCATCTCCAGCTGCCACACCTGCTTGACGATAATCGGGATCTGCGACATCACCAGCAGCAACCACTCCCGGCCAATTGGTCATCTGGTTACCAGGGCCAACTTTAAGGTACCCCTCTTTGTCAGCATTCAAATATCCCTTAAAGATATATGTATTAGGAACATGGCCAATCGCTAAAAAGACACCGCGTGTATCTGGCCATTCTGTTTGTTCTTTGGTGACAGTATCAACCACCACTACACCAGTTACATGTTGACCATCACCCTTAATTTCTGCAAGCGCCTTATTATAATTAATAGTAACGTTTATACAGTTTTTTACTTGCGCGATCATGTTGGCCGAAGCGCGCAGCTCGTTTGATCGAACCAATACATGGACTGACTTTGCATAGGGAGAAAGCTCAAGTGCTTCTTCCATGGCAGAGTCACCCCCACCGATAACCACTACTTTATCACCACGATGATAGGGCGCATCACAAATGGCGCAGGTAGTAACTCCCTTTCCCCAATACTCATTATCCCCTTCACCAGGAATATTCAACCGACGTGGAGTTGCCCCTGTTCCAACCATCAATGCTAGTGCATAAAGCTCATGCCCCTCTTCGGTAATAACTCGGTAGGGCCATGATGAAAGATCAACACTGGTAGCCGAATCACTAATAATGATTGAGCCAAAATGAGAAACCTGCTCTTCAAAATCATTCATTACTTCGATGCCACGAATTTTTTTAATAGCAGGCCAATTTTCAATATAAGATGTTCCCGTTAACTGCCCACCAGGCTTATTCCCTCGCAATACATAGGTTCTTATGCCGGACCGAGACCCATACAAAGCAGCACTCAATGACGCAGGCCCTGAACCTAGAACAAGTAGGGGAACAATATTATCTTTTCCTTCTAGCAATTTAAGGTCAATTATTGGGATTTTTTTTTGATTTTTCACTTTTGAATGATTTAAAAAACCGATACCACATATGATAGATGCCATCAAAAGAACAATGAAAGCCGCTACTTTTTTACAACGATTCATAAAGCCAGCCTTTTAAAACAACGATACCAAGAGCATTTTTTAAAAATATTTCAGCAAGTATAGCAAAAAGAAAAAAGAAAAAGCACCTTCAACCAAAAAGCCTGTAATAATCACCCTTTTTTTGACAAAAACCCCCTTCTTGGCTACGATAGATCTTCTTTAAAAGTAGTAATAATCAAGTTTTATAAAACCTCCTATCCTCAAAAGGATTTTCAATGACACACATTCAGCACAAAGCTGGTAAGTTATTTAGAGTACTTCTTTCTAGTGCGCTTTTCATTACACAACTACACGCAGATACTCCAATCTCTGCTCATTCCAACAGCAGCCTTATTCAACAAAAACAACAAGAAGCTCTTGTTCAAATTGACCAGATTGAATCTATTTTCAATACCATTGGTCAAACCCTTGCAAGTGGCGCAAGCAATATCCCAACACAAAGAAAAGCGCGCACTCGAAGCAAGTTAAGCCTCCTACAAAGAGATGATATCGATAAAATTAAACGCTTAGCTTCTGGTCACGTAACTCCTGAGCAATTGTACCAACTCGTTCTTTTTAACTCAGAAGTTATCGCTATCCTTGAAAAAGCAGTTGCGACTGATTTAAAAACCATTCCAGCCTTTGATTCTGCGGGGGTCCACAATAAATATGCTGCAGCAGAAAAAAACATTACTGTTGAAAAAATAAATGCTGTTTTGCAACAGAACAGTGTGCGCCTTATCAAACTTGATCAAGCTTCACAAAAAATTGGCCTTTCCGGCATTAATTCTGTGTATCGCGGCATAAGAAAGTTCAATAAAGATTGGTCTGTTGGTTTCTGGTTAGAGCATGCTGCGGTCTATTCAGCATTTGCTGTTTGGTACCTCTATGTAACTGGCGGTGTAGGTTTAGAAGAAAATCCACTTTTTGGTCCAGCTGCAAAAAGAATTAAAAAATTCAAAGTCGATTCCATTGGAAGTAAGCCAAGCAGTTCAGAACAAACTAGTAAAATTCCTTCAAATCTCGGTTATGTAACAGAAATAAAAGGTACCGATAATAAAGTAGTCAAAACGGTCTATAATGTTTTTGGTGATTATAATAAAAATCTCCCATCTCAGACAACTGTAAAAGATGGAGCTGCTACATCTATAAAATTTATCAATGCTGAAGAAACTATTAATGTTATTGATAGTAATGGAAAAATTACCACTGATGCTCAAGGTAAAAATGTCACAAAACCTTTCTACTCTATTGAAAACATAGAACTTGGGAAAACTAATGGAGAGTTAGAATTATCTTCTCCAAGTAGTTCTAATGATCATAGTTTTCTAACCACCCTCCAAAATGGTCTAGGGGCCGTAGTTCAGATTGATAACAAAACATCTCTTTTTAGTTTTTCTACTGGTGCATTTTTTGCTGGATATATAAAAGCAGATGCTGCACTTGCATACAAAAATCTAAAAGTTTATAAAGGCCGTCTTGATGACCACCTCTTTGGCGCTTCAAAAAAGAACTCTCATGAAAAAGCTGGTACCTATGCCGAACGCTTTAGTGATATTGTTGGACGTGAAGAAGTAAAAGCTGAACTTAACCGTGTGATTGAATACATCTGTAACCCTGATCGCTTTGACCGTGCTGGTATTAAAGTTGAACGTGGATACTTGCTTGCTGGTGAACCTCAAACAGGTAAAACTTTAATGGCAAAAGCATTAGCTGGTGAAATTTCTGCTGCACTTGAAAAGCAAGGTAAAAACCAAAAAATGCGGTTGTTTGAAGTCAGCACCGAAGAACTTGCTAAAGATGGTATTGGCTACTACATGAACCTTGCAAAAAGACATTCTCCTTGCATTCTTTTTCTTGACGAACTTGACCTTCTACGCTTGCAGCGTGACGGTGATAGCAAAACATTGAGTGAATTCTTGACCTCTATGAGTGGCAGCTTGAATAACAATGAAAAAGATCAAGTAATTATTCTTGCAGCAACCAACAAACCTGAAAACTTAGACTTTGCGCTTCGTCAACATGGTCGCTTTGGAAAAATGTTTTGGTTTGATAAGCCAACATTCAAACACCGCGTAGAATTTTTCATCAAAGAATCTGAAAAACGTATCATGAACCCTGATAACTTCAACTTCATCTCCCTTGCACAACAAACAGAAGGCTGTTCATTTGGCTCACTTGATATAGTATTCAAAAAAGGTTTAATGCACGCAAAATTAGAAAATGCTCCTGTTGCACAACTCCATTTTGAAAAAGCAATCGACTTTGAAATCAGAAAACTGATTCCTAGTGGATACAGCATCGCTCCTGACAAAGAAGAAGTTATTGCTGCTCGTCAAGCTGGTAAAGCATTAGTAAGTATCTTACTTGCTCCTGCTAAAACATTGTGCAGTGTAACTATTCTTCCTATCACTCAAGAACTAGAAGAAGAACACGTCGCACAACAGTATAATTGGAGTGATGTAAAGCGTAAAAATCAACGTGCTGTACGTTACGGTAACATTTTTGCTTACCACCTTTATGATTCACTCGATATCCAAACACAAAATGAAATGGTTAAACAGTGTAAGATCTTGCTTGCAAGTAATGCTGCACAACGAGTACACGGCCTTGCCAGCTGTGCATTTGATAAGTTTGATAAGCAAGAAGCTTTCAATTTAGCAAAAGTCATCATCTTTGAAGGTCTTGATCCTAAAGAAATGGCTAAAGAAATTCGCAATGAAAAACTAACGCAAGCTTATCGCTTACTTGAACAGTACGAAACAGAAATGGAAGCACTCCTTACTGAACGCAAACAAGATCTTGCTCATATTATTCAAGCACTTCAAAAGCATAAGACCTTGTCTGTTGGTCAGATCAAAGAACTGTTGACTACTTCCTCCTTCGCCAAGGCTTCGGTGGACGAGTCAAAAAGCGAAGTAGCTCAAGCTGCGTAGTTAGTACGTATCCAAATACCAAGGGCGCCCTTTAAAAAGGCGCTCTTTTTTTTATTTAATTTTTTTCTTTTTCATTGTGCGCAAGAATCTTTATTCTTCCAATAACTTCGTTTTTTTGTTGCCCTATGCGGGCATGCGACGATGGGCGCAAGAATCTTTATTCTTTCAATATCTTAGCTTTCTGTTGCCCTATGCGGGCGTGCATTTAGGATGTGCTTGCACACACCCTAAAAACCCGTGCAAAAACC
>CANNBR010000062.1 GCA_947502805.1 bacterium | reverse complement strand
TATTGTTTCCAAAGTTTTTTACTTATAGACAGGAGTTTTCGTATGACACAGTATCTTGTAAGTGATGCCCTACCATTAACTCAAGCAGTTGAGGCGGTTGCATTTTTTGTTCCTGAAAATGGTTCACTAGCAAAAATAGAACCAAGCTTGCAGAAGGATTATTTCCCAAATTTGGAAAAATTATTAAAAGATAAAAAATTTACTGGTGGTAGTGGGCAGACCTTTGTTCTTCCTTGTTCAGTTGGTAAAAAAATTGTTCATCTTCTGTTTATTGGTATTGGAAATCCTCCTTCGCGTAAAGCTTCGGCGGACAAGGAAAAAGAAACTAAAGATGCAGCTCTGGAAACCTATCGCAGTGCCTATGCGCAAGTGGTTCGCTTGTGTCAAACACATAAGCTTTCATCTGTTGCTTATGCATTGCCAGCAGCAAAAGATCTTGGCATTGATGATATAAAAAATGGGCAACTGTTTTCACTGATGAGTGAAATGGCTCAGTACAAGTTTGATCAATTTCTGACTAAAAAAGATGATCAACTACAGCCACTTGAAAAGATGATTGCAGTCGTTGATAAAAAAGCAATTGCAGAAACTAAGACCGGTATCAAGCAAGGTGAAATTATTGCGCAAGCAGTAAACCGTACCCGTTTGTGGGTTGACCTTCCTGCTAACATTATGACTCCGATTGAGTTTGCAAAACTTATAAAAGATCTTGGTAAAGAGCATGCTTTAAAAGTGACCGTGTTTGAAGAACCGGCAATAGAAAAAATGGGCATGGGTGGTTTAAAAGCTGTTGGTATGGGTTCGCAGTATGATTGTCAGTTGGTGATTGCTCAGTACGACTGTAAAAAGAAAAACGCACCGACGATTGCCCTTGTTGGAAAAGGTATCACCTTCGATTCTGGCGGTATCAATTTAAAACCGACCGGTTATCTAGAAACGATGAAAGAAGACATGGCAGGCGCAGCAGCAGTCATGAATGCACTGATGGTTATCGCTCAGTTTAAACCTAATGTTAACGTGGTTGCGATTGCAGCAGTTGCAGAAAATATGTTGAGTGGTTCAGCAAATCGTCCAGGCGATATCATTACGTTTTACAACGGAAAAACAGCAGTGGTTGGAAACACCGATGCTGAAGGTCGTTTAGTATTAGCAGATGCGCTTGCGTATACCTCTAAGCATTTTAAACCGGATGCAATGGTTGATGTTGCTACCTTGACTGGCGCTTGCAGCCATGCAGTTGGGCCATTTTTTAGTGGACTGTTTACGCAAGATGAAGCTCTTGCAAAAAAAATGAACAGTGCGGCACATACTTCTGGTGATGCATTATGGAGACTGCCACTTATCGATGAATATAAAGTGATGGTCAAGTCTGATCTTGCTGATTTATGCAATGATGGCAAAACAAAATACTATGCAGGGGCAACTAATGGGGCATGCTTTTTAAGTAACTTTGTTGGCGATACTCCATGGGTTCATTTAGATATTGCGCCATCAGCTTTTGATGTTCCTGATAAGCCATATTTTCGACCAAATTCAGCAACTGGAGTGGCAACACGCTTGCTTATTGATTTTGTGATGGAGTGGAAATAAGCTCCTAAAGCTAAGGCCTCATTTTAAATTAGGCTTAATAGGCTCTAGGAGCCCAATACAACCTCTATCGTTTGATTTATATACCCCTTTCTATAGTCTTATAGAGAGGGGTTTTCTTTTGGATCTCTTTTTAATTATGAAGGTTATTATGAATAAAAAAATTATTTTTATGTGTCTTTTGAACTGTATTTCAGCTCAGTCTCTTTTAGCTATTAATCCTCTAAGTCCTGAAGCAGCTGAGGAACAGCGAATTCAAGAAGTAGCAGTGCAAGTGGCGCGAAAAGTGGCACAACTTAATAAACTAAATGACGATGCGCAAGCGCTTCATCAAGAACAAGTTGAGCTTGTGGCGCAATTTAATCAAGATCTTGCGGCTAATGCACAAAGAAGAGGATGGATTAATAGAATAGTAGCATGTGTTATGCAGTAAGCTTATATATTTAATAAAAATCACATTGTCCCTTTAGAAGTTCATTAACTCGCATGCGACGTCGTCCCCAGCGATACGAAGTGAGCGTTGGGGATCCAGTCAATTAAAACGATGCGAATTATACTTATGAATAAAAAATTATTTTTTATGTGTCTTGTGAGCTGTAGTGTAGCTCAACCTCTTTGTGCTGCTGAGCTTAGTAATGCTGCAAAGCTTGAGCAAACGGCAAAGATTTTTTTTGTTCTTTTTTCTTATCTTAATGATCAGAATAGCGATAAAAAGGCACCAGCTATTTCCGCTGAATTTATTTTTTATAATCCAAAAAAAATGACTTTAACAATGGATGATAGAAAAGTTGGTGATATTAAGGCATGGAATTTGCCGATAATAAAGAATGTTTTAGAGACTATGAAAAAACTTTATCCACAATTTGATACACAGTTTGATGCGCAGATTGCAAAAATTGATACACAGCTTTTATGTGCACAGCCTAAGCCATGGTGGCATGATTCGTGGGTTAATTCAGAGTTTAATAAATAGGTCCGCCTTCGCTTTTATGGGCTATGGCGTGATCTCCGATACTGCTGCAACTTCCGCTCTCTGGGAATGACATTGATTTTTTTATTTACTCATTAGTTTTCGGATAAGCTCTAAATAAAAAAGGCTTCATTTTTCTGAAGCCTTTTTTATTTACTCTATATTTTTGCTGGCACTAGTCGTTTTTGAGAATCGTCAAGAATGCTTCTTGCGGAACTTCCACATTACCTACTTGTTTCATACGCTTTTTACCTTCTTTTTGTTTTTCAAGAAGTTTGCGTTTACGAGAGATATCACCACCGTAGCATTTTGCAGTTACGTTTTTACGTAATGGTGCAACGCGTTCACGAGCAATAATGTTTGCTCCAATAGCAGCCTGAATAACTACTTCAAAGAGCTGGCGTGGGATAGCTTTACGTAATTTCTCACACAATGCTCGACCAAGATAGGCAGTGTTTTCTTTGTGAGTAATAACTGCAAGTGCATCGACTGGTTTTCCATTTAAAAGAATATCCATTTTCACCAAATCGGCCGGTTCATACCCTGCTATTTCATAATCAAAACTAGCGTAGCCAGATGACAGAGATTTTAGTTTGTCATAAAAATCAGTAGCAATTTCATTAAGTGGAAGGCGGTATTTAAGAATAACCCGTTCTTCATCAAGGTAGGTCATATCAAGCTGTACGCCACGTTTTTTCTGGCATAAATCCAAAATGTTCCCGAGGTATTCAGTAGGTACAATAATTGTAGCTTTAATGATTGGCTCGTAAATTTCATCGATGTAGTTGCGTTCTGGAAAGTCGGCAGGGTTTTCGATTTCAATAAGGTTGCCATTGGTTAATTTAAGTTGGTAGCGCACGCTGGGAGCGGTGATAATAACCGACATGTTGTATTCTTGTTCAAGCCGTTGTTTAAAAACGTCAGCATGAAGTAAACCCAAAAATCCACATCTAAAACCAAGCCCAAGGGCTGGTGATGATTTTTTTTCGATACCGACACTGGCATCATTCAAGGTTAATTTTTCAATTGCATCTTGCAGTAGTTCAAATTCACTGTTTTCAATGGGAAAGATACCGGCAAATACCATTGGCTTTGCAGGTCTAAAGCCAGGGAATGGTTTGACTGGAGACTTTGGAGAAAAGATAGTGTCACCAATGCGAGCTTCACGAACCGTTTTCATGCCCATGATTGCGTAGCCTACTTGTCCTGCATAGAGGCAATCAGTTGGCGTTGGTTCTGGGTACATGATACCGATATCAAGAACTTCGTAACGAGCTCCACCTTGCGCCAAGCTAACCGTTTCTCCTTTTTTCATTTGACCACTTTCAAGAGTAACCAAGCAGATAACTCCACGGTATTCATCAAACCAGGAATCAAAAAGGAGTGCTTTGAGAGGGCCATTTATATCTGCTTTTGGAGCAGGAATGCGTTCGACTACAGCATCTAAAATTTCTTTAACGCCGATACCCATTTTTGCAGAAGCAAGAAGAAGTTCTTCTTTTTTATAATCAAATAAAATGGCAAGTTCGCGCGCTACTTTATCAACATCAGCATTTGCCATATCGATTTTGTTAACAACGGGAAGAATGGTTAAATCTTGTTCAAAGGCGAGATAGAAGTTTGCCATAGTTTGTGCTTGTACCCCTTGGCAAGCGTCAACAAGAAGCAATGCTCCCTGGCAGGCATATAAAGAACGGGATACTTCATAACTAAAATCAACGTGGCCAGGAGTATCGATGAGGTTTAGGAGATAGAATTCTCCTTTGTGCTCGTACACCATAGAGGCAGTTTGCGCCTTAACCGTAATCCCTCGTTCTTTTTCTACCTGGAGTTTATCCATAAAAAGATCATTTTTTGTTCTGGTTGAAAGGGTGCCAGTTATTTCAAGAAGGCGATCGGATAAGGTTGATTTGCCATGATCAATGTGAGCGATGACAGAAAAATTTCTGACTTTGTCGGGAGTAAAGCTTTTTAAATTTTCTTTGGAGAGTTTCATACGATTCCGTGGCTTGTTTGGTTCTTTCCAGACTTTATTGGAAACTAGGTCTAAAATTGTAAAGCAAGCAGCTCCGTTTGTAAATGCGATCTGTTCTTAGGCCAGAAACTAGGAGAAGAGAGCTTATGATAAAGCGCTCTTTTTGTAGCAGATAAATTACTTATTGCAGAATCTTCTTCTTCTGCAGATAGAGCAGGGAAAAAATCTGCATCTGCATCATCA
>CANNBR010000061.1 GCA_947502805.1 bacterium | reverse complement strand
TAAGGTGCTGAAACACCATGCCAATACTGTCAATTTTTTTTGCTAACGGAACTGCATCAAGAGTCATTATTCCCCTATCAACCGTTTCAAGCCCACACAAAACACGTAGCAAAGTGGATTTGCCTACCCCTGAAGATCCAAGAAGTAGTGCTATTTCCCCCTTTTCAACTTCAAGATTAACCCCATCAAGCACATTTTTATCGTGAAATTTTTTTGTAAGATTTTCAAGCTTTAACATGTGCGCTCCCAGCTTTTTTCATATTTTTGTAACAGCAGCGTCATGCTATACGTTAACACCAAGTAAAAAAGGGTAACCGCTACGTACACAGTAATGACATCATATGTAACATTCATTACATTACGGCTCTCTTTAAATAGTTCGTGAACCCCAATGATGTAGGCCAAACTAGAATCTTTAATAAGAGTTACAAATTCATTGCCTAATGAAGGGAAAATGGCCCGAAATGCTTGTGGCAGAATAATGTAACGCATGATATCACGTCGCCTTATCCCCATAACAATTGCTGCTTCAATTTCACCTTTGGCAACTGAATTGATACCTGTTTTAATTGTCTGGCTCACATACGCGCTACTATTTAAACCAATAGCTATGATCGCAACTACGATAGGAGAAAAAGGAAGATTGAGGCCGTAATATAAAAACACAATTTGCACGATCATAGGAGTGCCCCGAACAACCGTTACATACAATGCTGCGACTAAACGTAATAAACTAATGTGGCTTTGCTCTGCTAATGCAATTGCGGTTCCACCGCACAAGCCAATCAGAGTAGAAAAAAAAGCAATAATCAAAGTATTTATGGATGCTTTTGCAAGCAACGGCACTACATCATTTAAAAGTGCAACATCTATCATACCAATCTCCATTTCCTTTTAAGGTCATCTATCGTTCCGTCTTCAAGCAATTCTGTTAATGCTGATTCTATTTTTTCAAACAGTTCTGGATATTTTTTTGAAATGGCTAGCGCATATTTTTCAGTAACATCCGCAAGCGATTGGGGTTTAAGCGAGTCAACAATTATATACGGTGAGCTAAAAAAAACTTTAAGCGCTCGTTCTTGGGTAGGGGTAAGGCCGGCAGCAATCACCTTAATAGAGCCACGTTGCAACTCAAGAAGTAGAACATCAAACGACATAACCTTAATCTCTATCTTACACCGCATACGCCGTGCAATCTCACGAACTAAGTCAATGTCAAAACCAACAACTTCACCATTTTGTGAAAATGTGTAGGGAGGATAATCATCAGATGTACCAACCACTAAAACATTTTCCGTAAGGCTTGGAGAAAGTGTATTTTTTTGAATCATGACCTTGGCAGCTATCAGAAATAGCGCTGTTATCACAAGACAGATAATAAGAACTCTTTTTTTCATCGATAGAACCATTCTTTAAACATTAATTAACTATCGCTACCGTATCATGAACACACCATAAGTAAAAGAAAGCGCACTAAAAAAAGAGGCGACCGTGAGCCGCCCCAGCAAAAGATTAAGAGTTAAAGATTATGGTTTTACTATTCCCAATTTATCGCAAAATTCATTGGCAATATTAATGCCGGCTTGAGTATAGTTAACAAAAACTTGAGCATAATCAGTACCAACTCGAATCAACTGTAAATATCCCATTAATGTAATAAATGAAAAATCGCGTGTATGCTCTGGAAGGGCATGCGCTCTTAATGCACTATGCAAGTATGGATTTACAAAATAGGTAAAAACATGTTCTGGAAGATCAAGAGGATTTTCTGAATAAATATATTTTCCATGTTTTTCAAAATAAGGCCTTTCTAGTTTTTCTTGCAAAAGCAATTCTGCATATGACCGACTATCAATACTTATGCCTTGTTCTGTTGAAACTGCCTCAAATGCAGCTTTTGCTTCACTCAAAAGAAAGTGCCTAACCTGATCCATAAGAGCCTTATTAAAATTTCTTCCTGACGCAAGAGCTTTTTCAACTAACTGATCGTTAATACGTTTTTGAGCTCCTTGTTGAGCAAGTGGGTTAAATAAGTGAAAAATAACTTTATGCGTATCAACCGCAGCTCCATCTGCTAGAACTTCTACTTGTAAAGCACAAACTACAAATAACAGGGCTAATGAATATTTTTGCGTAAACTTCATAGAGGGACTCCTTCAATAATGAGTTAAAAAATTTAACCCCAAAGAAAGCATGTCTTATGGATAATGCGCAAGACTTTTATGCAATTACCCTGGATCCTTACGCTTGCTTTGTCTGGTCGTTGCATTTCAATGCAACGCTGCGACTATCGCCTCGCTGAGGATGACGAGGATTTATGGTAGTAACGGTGCGGGGACAATTTGCCGATCGCGCCAATACTGGGTGCCATAATAGGTCAAAAGTTGCTGCCCACGATAAATATCTTTTTGTGCAACATACACAACATGCCAAAAATTATTGGCAGGAATAATATGGATGCCCACGTTTTGATACTTGCGATGCGTATGATTAATAAATCGCGAATAATTACCAGACTTTTCTGCATCGATACAATACTTAATTTTTTTCTTACGTTTTTTTTCAGGGACATCAACCAAACGAATAGTCGGGTAATCCCACACATAAGGATTATCGTTATTTACATCATCATGGCCCAACATGCCCGTATACTCTGCAACCATATCTCCACGCTTAATGTCAGCTTCTGCAAACACTCCGTATTCAACCATCTTATTAATCCAGGTGATATACAGAGGAGCAGTGTAGCCTTCTGTAATAAGCGCACCATATTTTTCAGTAAGTTTTTCATTTAATCGAGGGTTAATTGAATATTCTTTATCGCAATTAATGTCCCACGAAAAAAGCTCTGGTGCCATAACTTTATTATGAGAATGATAGGCAATGCCGAACTGTTCTTTAAAATCTTCCTGATAAAATTTTTTTCCTCGTAGATTTTTTTTCATATGCCCAATCCTTGCACGTTATGAAATATCTTTACTTAAGAGCTACCAACATTTTGCTTTTAGTCAAAATCAAATCAACCTAAGTATAATCTTAAAAAAGCTCTTTAACTATTTGATTAATGTCCTTAAAAGTAACTACTGACTGCACATCACGATAAAATGTTTCATCATAGTCACGTCGTCCCCAATGATAGAAGGCGATTATATGCATAGCGCGTTGCCCTCCGCGGGCATGCGACGATGGGCGCAAGAACCTTTATTCTTCCAATATCTTAGCCTTCTAGTGCGCTCTGCGCGCACCACCAAACAGGTTGCTTCCATCCTTCGCATAAAGCTTCGGAGGACGGGCTACCCAACCTGTTTGGAAACAAGGGTGCAATCCTGCGGCTTGATCGCTGGTCGGCTATGACCCGGAAGCCTTCGAAGTTTTAGCGAAAGTACAATAGCTTCCTTTTGCACCTGCCGACTTCGCGGCACGTGCAGGCTGATATCCTGATACGGACTGTTACTGATTAATTCTTTAGAAGAATCCGCACCATCAGATAAATAATTTCTATTATAGTATTGACTCGAAAGAAAGAGGTTTGCTAAAGTGAGTAGTAAAGATAGGCAGAGAGCTTATTTAAAAAGGCCTTTAGGCCAATCAGTTATTGCCCTGGTAGGTTCTAGCTGATCAAAAATGGAGGAAACAGAAATGAAAAAGGTACTAATGATGATGCTCTGCATGGGGCAAATGGCGGTAATAAAAGCAGGTGAAGGTTATGAATATGCATCTGAGAGGGAGGCGGCTAGGGCGGCTGAGGCTGATATGGCAGCAGCAAGAGCAGCAGAAGCAGCAAGAGAAGCAAAACAAAATGAAAATTTAAATTGGCGTAAAATGATAGCAAGAAGACTTAGAGAAAAATTTACTAAGCCATCTTTAAAATCAGGTTCTGCAGTAGTAAAAACTTCAGGTTCTGCGGAGTCAGCGCAATTGACTAAGAGTCAAGACCTGCCAGAAAAACTCGTAGAGCCTAAGGGGGAAAAAGAACCTAAACTAACTATTATGCAACGATTACGTGCTGCACTTCGCCCCAAACCAAAACCAACCTTTGAAAATTTGGATCAAGACTTTAATAAAGTAAATAACGAGATTGAAGAAATTGAAAATAAAAAAACCAAAATTATTGCTGATATTGATAGGCAATTTGATAATATAGAAAAATATTCTAGTAATCCTGAAATACTTAGAGAAAATCAAGATTATACAGAAAAAAACAAGCCAAAAGAAATAGACGCGGCGGTTAAAGATTTTAACGCTAACCTAGAAAAGTTAAACAAAATAAAAACGGGCTTGCTCAAAGATATGAGTGATAATTATCCAACCGAATACAAAGATGAGACTACTATCAAAGAGGCAAGCACGATAATTACTGCCGAGATTGCTGAACTTAAAAAAGTAACCCCACTAGATACTGCTAAAATAGCAAAGTTACAAGAGCAACTGGATGGTCTAGAAAAAAGCCGAGGTGTAGATTATTCCACAAAAGAAGAAAGGGATGCGGCAACAAAAACAACTAAAGAACAGCAAACTAAATTTCTTGCTGATTTAGAAAAAGAAGAGAAGATTCAGGCAGAAAATTATAAAAACAAAAAGAAAACTCAGACAAAAGAAGCAAAGGCAGCAAAAGAAGCATTGGAAAAAGAACCTAAACTAACTATTATGCAACGATTACGTGCTGCACTTCGCCCCAAACCAAAACCAACCTTTGAAAATTTGGATCAAGACTTTAATAAGAGCTTATCCGAAAACTAATTGAGAAATAAACAAGAGTCCTTTTTTAAGATATTTTATAGCTTGACAACAAAAAATATTAAAAAAGGACTCTTATGGA
>CANNBR010000060.1 GCA_947502805.1 bacterium | reverse complement strand
CATCAAAACAATAGCAGATATAAAAAGGGCCCAAATATTTCGAGCCCTTTTTGTATCTGCTATTGTTTTGATGAAACTATTAAATTCCTGTTTATTAACATCTGGTGTTTGGCCCTAGCTATCTAACGAAGTCCAAATGATCTATTTCCAACCACTGCCTCAACATCAGATACCTCAGAACCTAACTCTTCAGTTTGTGATTGTGTAGTTGGAGTTGCTAGTAGTTTAAAAAATGCATTTATTGTATTTTTTCCTGCTGGTGTATTCATAGCATTTTGTCCTGCTGGTGTTTGTGCAAATTCTACTAATGCCAGTATTGCTTTTTGTCCTACTGGTGTTTCCATAGCTGTACTAAATACTGCTGGGCTTAGGTAAGTCTCAACATAAAAAACCTCTCCTACTGACATTACCTCCCCAGTAATTACCCGAATACCTCCACCATATGCAGATCCACCCATAAAAATCATTCCCATCAACAAAAGCATTCTATTCTTCATTCTATTCTTCATTTTACGTTCCTTTTTTTTATAAATGCCATAAAATAGGCACCTTATTTTGAATAAGCTACATGCCTACTCTTCTTACTTACTCTAACAACACTGCCACCACCAAGTCAATACTCTATTAGAAATTAATACAAAAAAGATAATTAAATGCTGCCTTAAGCTCAAGTTGCCTATTCAATGACTTGTAAGATTGCAATACAATCTATAATAGAACTACTTATTACCACTCTCTTTTTTTCCATCACGCTGATTTCGGTCAGTGCGATGGTTTTTTTATGGGTATTTTTTTAGATTATTTATTTATAGATCTTATCCGAAAATTCACTGCCTTAATAAAAATAACGTCGTCCCCAACCAGGCGTATCAGGTGGCGCATCAGGCGGCAGATCAGGCGATGGGTCAGGCTTATCGGGAGATACATTTAGTGGATTAAGATGCTAATTACCAAGTCTGCCTTGCTTAAGATAGTGGTAGGTTTCTTTTCTGCTAATCTTCATTTACTAGTAAAACTCAATAGAGCCTTAGGAGCAAAGTATGAAAAAGAGGGCGATGGCACTAATAGGTAGCCTACTACTTCTAACCCCACAAACAGATGTCTGCTACACAAAAACAACCTTCACCCTCGCTGAGCTTAAAGCGATAAAACATCCACAAAATTACTCCCCTGACATCGAGAAAAAATTCCCTGTGTATCCCTATCTACCTCATGCGTATCCTTTATGGGAACTTGCCCCGAACCTTGGCAAAGGCATTACGGTCACTCTTATTGATACTGGTGTTTTTGGCTTTACTTTTTCAACTCCAACTCACACCTTTGTTAAACACCCAGACCTTACTATCATCGGTGATTTTGTTTATGAACCACATAACACTATTCCTTTTGCTGGTAAAAATTCTGATCCTTTTAAGGATCTTGCTACTTTTATTATTCATCACACAAAAGAAAATCTACGCGACATAAAAAAAATCTACCAACTACTTCCTGGATGGATTCTTGAGTACCTCACAACCAAAAAAACAGCCACTTTTGATGTATACCTCCAAGAGAATGGTTCTCCTGATCTTTTTGAAAGAAATATTCTTTTCTTTTTATCTCCAAAAAAATTGCTTTCTGCTGAAGGAAAACGAGTTAAAAACACCCTTCTTTTTAGTGATGATGGATTTACTCATTTTACTATCGCAACACTAGAATCAGGCCAAAAAGTAGTCGCCGAATGCATACCCATGGTGTCATTAGCCACTCCAAGAACAGCAATGACTGACCATGCAACACACACAGCAAGCATTATAGGCGCCAAGCCATCTACTCGACTAACGACAACCCTTCTTTCTTCTACTCCTATTGAACAACTGCTCGGTGCCACTACAGGATTATGCGGTCTTGCTCCTGAATGTTCGCTACGTGTTATTAAAGCATTGTACGAAGGATACGAAACAACTACCGATGTTAAGCACATAACCCATGCTTTTGAACGAGCACTCAACTATCAATCCGATATTATCAATCTTAGTTTAAAACTAGATGACACTATTGATCCTCATGATCCACTTTTTAAAAAATTAGAAAAAATAATTTCTACCTTTCCCTACGCTTGTTGTGCAACAGGAAATGAAGGAACAAAAAAACCGGGACGCATGTCCTATCCGGCACGGTTTAAAAATGTTCCTTTTTCCGTTGGATCTTTTGGATGCCTCTACGATAAAAAAACAAACCACTATACCTGTCACTTATCAAACTTTAGCCAATACGAAAAAGGAATAGGTCCAAACTTTGTTGCTCCTGGAGAAAATATCCTTGGCTGTTCCTATGCCTATGTTAACAAAAAACCTTTGTATGCTTTAAAAACAGGAACATCTTGTGCAACAGCTTTTATGAGTGGCGCTCTTGCTCTTATTCTTGGAGAATTTAAAAATTATTTTTCATACGAACAGATACGTGCCGTTTGCCAAGCTTCAGCCTTTAAGCTTCACGATACAAAGGAATGGCAAGAGCGGGTCATCTATGGAGTTCTTGATATAAGAACAGCCCTTTTTACTCTTCATGTTTTAAGAAAACTCAAAACTCTTTTGCCGTTAAAGATATTTGAAAAACAATTTCCTCTTTTGCTTGCCTCTATCCATACGGAACTATTTGCTCTGCCTAATAATTATGGAAAGGATCAAGGAATTACCTATTCATTTAAAGAAAGCTTTATCGATTATTACAATGCAAGCCTGTCTTTGCCTTTAACTTCGTCTAGTAAAAAACAGCTCGCCATACCGCTCACTACAGCCATCGATACTATTACCACTAAAGTTATTACGAAAAACTCCTTTCCTTCCAGCCAATGAAAAGCTATGTTTGAAAAATGTTATCCAAAAATGAAAAGTTAAAAGACAGGAGTAGACTATGAATCATCTCTTTAGGCAACTGCTTTTTCTGGCCACGCTCATACACTATGCATCCGCAGTTTCTTACTCAGAATTCTTATACCCTGTTGGCTCTGTTATTTTTGAAGACACTGAACACATAGCAGTTCTCTATCAACAAGGGGCACACCTTGAACTGTGGTTATGGGATCCTGTAACCACGATCGCCTTCAAGGGACTTTCTCAGTACACTCCGGCAGGCCTTACCGTTCTTCCCTCGCACACTCAGTTTAGTTTTATTGATCATGAACGGATTCGCATAAAAGCACTTTCTAAAAAATCTCCAAAAGCATTAGACATGTATCCTCTTTATGATTTTGGATTACTGTACTGGATTGATGATGAAAACTGTTATTGCAGTGCACGAGAACGTAATAACTACACTATTTTTCATATCACAACTGATGGCAATCTCTATCGACTTATTCATTCTAATGCATCAGATTATATCTATCCGCAAAAAGTAGGGCTTGAGCTTTTTTATATTAAAAAAGATCAACAGGGTACCTACACCATCGAAAAAACAACCTATCCAACAACAGAAATTTCTACCTGCCAAGCAAGGCTCTATAATCTAAAAGAAGAATGTACGTTAGAAAAAATAGAATTCGCAAATGAAGAAAGCCCACGATCATGCCTTTCTTTAACTGTTCCAGAAATACTTTTTACTTGTAATGAATATGACAAAGCGCTCACTTTTTTTCATATGAAAAATACAGAAGAAGGTTTTTTTCTCAAACATATCGATCATCCATTTCTTGAACGATTTGAAAAAATTATGACCTTTGAATGTTGGCACCTCCTCAAACAAAAATCAGGTACATGGGAATCAAAAAAGCTGTTTGAGTTTTCTATTCCACTTCATTTTATGTATGGAGAAAATCGACTTTATGAATCCATTTTTAGGTTATTACCCTTGTACACAGATGAAGCTATTTTTTATGTGAGCGCAAACACCGAAGGCTACTTACACGTGTATCGTTACAGCACGTTGAATGCTTCAATAACGTGCTTATCACAAGCGAGCTTGGAACAAACGCCACAAACAGGTTTGCCACAAAAAAGCGCACAAGAAGAATACCTTTTTACTCCTTATTTTTATAAAGGAAGAGGACTTTGTGGCGGCATGGTTAAAACTGAAGAAAATTCTTTAGCAGTTGGACCAACTATGGAGGAAGCAGAACACGGAGAACAGATCTTTATATTTCCCATGGTGAATGCATCCGTCGTCGCCTCATTAAACGCGTAACCTTCGGAGCTATGCCAGTCTGAGCTAAGGTGTAACCTTCGGGGCTATGCCGGACTGAGCTAACGCGTAACCTTCGGAGCTATGCCGGACTGCGAGCTAAGGTGTAACCTTCGGGGCTATGCCGGACTGAGCTAACGCGTAACCTTCGGAGCTATGCCGGACTGCGAGCTAAATGCTCTTGGCGTACTGGAAGAAGACGCGGACAGAGGCAAGCCACATTTTGAATCAAGCGTCGCGTGAAAAGTACGCGCCCACGTTTTAAAATTAAGCCTAAAATTAAAAATAACATTATCATATGAAGCTCAAATATTTCCAAAAATCTTTTTTATCGCCCTTTTCCCTTGTTTACATAATAGCTATTATCAGACCCGACATTTCTTTTAAAAAAACCCCCTCTTTCCTGTATAAGTTTGTTAACTCGCACCCTTGGTGTGCTCCTGATTTAAAAAAACTCTCTTCCTGGAAATCTTTCAAGGAAGAGAGTTTTTAGAATTACAGAAACCGGAAGCTCTCAGTAGCGCCATCTGATTTTATTTTTTATTTCTTTGTTTTTTTTGGGCTTGCTGTAAGGCTTCTACAATAGCAGTATCGTTATAATATTGTGCTACCTGAAGAGCAGTCAAACCTTTTCTTACTGTAAGGCTTGCTCCTGCTTTTAAAAGCGCATTAACAAT
>CANNBR010000059.1 GCA_947502805.1 bacterium | reverse complement strand
AAAGGACGTTCTTCAGGCTTGTTTAATGATGATCAAAAAGGGGTAACCCGTTTATTGATGCGTATGAAATCGTGGGTTTCTGACTTTTTTTAGGGTCGTAAAGCAAGGAGAGTGAACATGATACATCTTGAGCAAGAAGAAAAAGGCCATGGTGCCGTTGCTTGCATAAAAGTAGTGGGAGTTGGGGGAGCTGGAGGAAACACTATTAACTGCATGGTTGAATCAGGGTTTAAGGGGGCGGAGTTTTATGCAGTCAATACTGATGCACAAGCTCTTCGTATATCGCTTGCAGGAACTAAAATTCAGATCGGTTTAAAATCAACCAAAGGCCTTGGAGCTGGTGCAAACCCAGAAATTGGTAAGCGTGCAGCAGAAGAGGATCTGGATAAAGTAATGCAGTCCTTGAGCGATGCTGACATTGTATTTGTGACTGGCGGTATGGGTGGTGGAACAGGTTCAGGAGCAATTCCCGTTATTGTGCAAGCACTAAAAGAAAAAGGCATTTTAACTATCGTAGTTATAACAAAGCCATTTTTATTTGAAGGTAAGCGCCGTGCACGTATCACCGAACAAGCATTAGAAACTATCAAGGCAACTGCAGACACTCTCTTGATTATTCCTAACCAAAGACTTCTTGAAGTCACTGATGACAAAGTATCGATGATTGAAGCATTTGGCATGATCAACGAAGTTTTAAATCAATCAGTACGGAGCATTTCAGATATCATTACTCGCTCAGGCCATATCAATGTTGATTTTGCTGATGTCAGAGAAATCATGAAAGACAAAGGCATTGCTGTCATGGGAACCGCTCGTTGTTCCGGGCAAGGGCGTGCAAAAAAAGCTGCGTTAGAAGCGATAAACTCGCCATTGTTGGAAAATATGAGTATCGCTGGAGCCCGTTCTGTCCTTTTAAATATTACTGGTGGTATCGATCTAGGATTACAAGAAATAAGTGAGGCTGCGTCCGTTATTTATGAACAAGCCGATGAAGATGCAAATATTATTCTCGGGTCTGTTATTGATAGTCAAATGGGTAATGAAGTATCGGTAACTATTATTGCTACAGGATTTCCTGCTGATCGTTCAGTAAGAGTTCAGCAACAACAAGAAGCTCCAATTGAAAAAGTGTATATGCAGCCAACGGCGAGCATTCTTCAGCAAACAGAAGCGCTTGTTCAAAAATTATATGCTCAACCAGTTGATAGACCACAGCCAATTTCTGAAAGTTGCGCCTTAGCCTCAGCGGCGGGCAATGAAAAAAAGGAAGTAGCTATCGAAGCGGCTCCAGCCTATCATCGCCCATTTATTCAGGAAGCTACCGCTGTCTATCATCAACCATTTATTCAAGAAGCTGCTCCCGTGTATCAATCGATTACAGAATCCGAAGATTATGCCTCAGCCCCGCAGGTTACGCCTGAGCTCAGAGTGAGCGGCAGCGAATGTGCAGTGGTAAATAAAAAGGAAGAATTTTTTTATCAGCCCACTCAAGAGATTAAAAAAGAGCCTGTAATTGAACAAGCGCCACAAGTGTTTGTTAAGTTAGAAGCGACTTCTATTATTCAAGAACAACCAGCTAGTATTTGCACACCTCATGCAACAAAAATCGAAGGTTATACATTAGCTTCAGTTATGGTGAATGAGAAAGATGATAGCTCGATTTTAATGCGTCATGTTCCAGAAGAACTTTCTTGTTTGATAGAAAAACGAGAAGAGCTTTCTTGTCCAGTACAACCAATGACTGAAGATGAAGAATTTGAACAATTATTGCGTGAAGAAGCAGAGTTGTTGGCAAGAAAAGCAGCACTGATTAAAGGTGCTGCAAGTAGAGCACAAGAAAGCATGGCAGTAGTAGTTGAACTACAACCGGAAGTTGTTGCAGCAGTTACATTAGAGCAAAAAGAAGCTCCTATTCAACAAGCTGCAGCACCACAAGCTATAGATATTAATGACCTTGATGTTCCTGCTTTTATGAGAAAGCATGCAAAAGAACGAAGAGCTGAATAAGCGAGACTTGCAATAGTTTTGTTTCTGTCAAAAAAAAAGAGAATGGTTTTAAAGCCATTCTCTTTTTTTTTGCATCGTTCTCTTTTTTTTAGTTATTTTTTCTTATGTCATCTTCAGGAGAAAGATCTATTTTTATATTATGTAATAACGCTGAAAGGTGAGGCATGTTTGTTTTAAAGAATGCATTTACTTGGGCGATGCTTGAAAGATAATTAAGGCCAACACAAACGGCTCCACCGATTACTACGCAAGTGAGTCCATGGCGAGCTGAATTGGCTCCAGGAACATAGTCTTCTAGTTTTTCTAATCCTTCAGGGGCACTTGGAAGAATTGCACTAACCCCTCTATCATAAGCACTTTTTCCTACAAAAAAACATAATGCTGGGTATAAAAGATGGTCAGCTCCTTTGGCGGCCGAGCACAGAGCTGCTTGGACATTATCAGTGGCTGATTTTACTAATTCTTTTGTGTTTTTTCTTATGCTGTTTTTTATCTTTTCTTGGGATCCTTGTGCACAAGCTGTAGTGAGAACAAGGGCAAGAATGAACTGTTTCTTGAGTTTTAACATGAAGGCTCCTTTTTAGTTAGACGGTTTAGACTGAGAGATACCATATGATTTATTTTCTGTACACTGGAGTTTTTCTCTACTTAATAAGGTTAAAGGCTTTTCTATGTCCTATTATCAAGACCATTTAATTCAGATATTTTTTGGAAACAAAAGTACTGCACTAGATCCCGCTTTAATTCGGGGTAAAAAAAGTAGTAAATTTATAGCTGAAGAACCATTTATTGCCATTCAAAAAGAGTTTTTACTTTTTCCAAACAGCTATGTTTTTTTGCATCAAGTGCATGGCATTGAGGGAGCGGTAATAACGCAAGAAAACCTTGATATTTCAGTGTTTATGCAAGATGGTGATTATCTGCTGACCAATGTTCCTGGTGTAGGTATAGGTGTTGCAACAGCTGATTGCTTAGCTATTGTTCTTGTTGATCCTGTTAAAAAAGCTGTGGGAGTTATTCACGCAGGGTGGAAGGGTCTTGTTTCAGGGATAGTTGAGAAAGCTGTTGATCACATGCAATTTGAATATGGGTCTATTATTTCTGATATTTCTTTTATTGTAGGGCCATCAGCACATGCTTGTTGTTATGAAGTGGGAAAAGGTTTTTTTGATCAAGCACGTGCTTTACGACCATCGATTGAGAGATTTCTTAAAGCTGCTCTTTTTGAGCGAGATGGCAGATTATTTTTTGATTCAATTTTATTTTTTAAACTAATTTTTTTTGAAAAAGGTTTTGTAGAGAGTGATTTCGATTTTTCATATGCTGAATGCACCATCTGCAAGCCAGTTTATTGTTCGTATCGACGTGAAAAAATGAGTCCTTTGCGTCAACTTACGATTGTTTCGTTGAAATAGTGATCATCGTAGTTTACACTTAGATAATTATTTTAAATTTTTTTATATAAAGAGGCTTGATAAAATGATTAGTTCGATACTTGCCAAAATTATAGGCTCACGCAACGATCGAGAGCTTAAAAAGCTACATCCTCTTGTGCAACGAATCAATGCATTCGAACCAGAAATAAGTGCTTTAAGCGATGATCAGTTGTCGAAAAAAACCATTGAATTTAGAAAACAGTTTGCTCAAGGTAAAACGCTTGACGATTTACTACCAGAAGTTTTTGCAGTAGTTCGTGAAGCTTCAAAAAGAAAGTTAGGCCAACGCCACTATGACGTGCAGCTAATGGGTGGCATTGTGCTTCATCAAGGTAAAATTCCTGAAATGAAGACTGGTGAAGGAAAAACCCTTACTGCAATCTTGGCTTTGTATTTAAATGCACTTTCAGGAAAGAGTTCCTTCTTGGTTACAGTGAACGATTACTTGGTTCGACGAGATGCTGCGTGGATGGAGCCTGTTTTTGAAATGTTGGGCATGTCCGTTGGAGTTGTTCAACATTCTCTTTCTGACGAAGATCGTAAAAAAGCATATCAAGCAGATATTGTGTATGCCACCAATAGCGAACTCGGCTTTGATTATCTTCGCGATAATATGAAGTTCCGTTTAGAAGATTATGTGCAGCGTGATTTGACGTTTGCCATTGTTGACGAAGTTGACTCGATTTTGATTGATGAAGCTCGTACACCTCTTATAATTTCTGGTGGTTCTGGTGAAAGTAGTGAGCTTTATTTTGGAGCAAATAAGGCAGTTTCTCTTCTTGAAAAAGGAGAAGACTATGAGGTTGATGAAAAGCAACGCTCAGTGCATTTAACTGAATCTGGAAATGACAAAATAGAAGCATTTTTCAAAATAAAAAATCTCTATGCAGTTGAGTATTTGAGTTTATTACATCATGTTACCCAAGCTTTACGCGCTCATTCTTTATTCCATAAAGACGTTGAATATCTAGTTCAGGATAAGCAAGTATTTATCGTTGATGAATTTACCGGACGTATCCTTGCAGGAAGACGTTATAGTGATGGGCTTCATCAAGCATTGGAAGCAAAAGAGGGTGTTGAACTTGAGCGTGAAACGCAAACGCTTGCTTCTATAACCTTGCAAAATCTTTTTCGATTATTCACTAAGCTTGCTGGTATGACTGGTACTGCTATGACAGAAGCTGAAGAGTTTCATAATATTTATAAACTTGATGTTATCTCGATTCCTACCAATATGAAGATGATTCGTGATGATAAAAATGATCTTATTTTCTTATCTGAAGCTGCAAAGTATAGAGCTATTGTTGAAGACGTTAAAGAACGTTTTAAAAAAGGCCAACCAGTTTTAATTGGTACTATTGCAGTTGAAAAATCTGAAGCTCTGAGCAATGTTCTTCGTAAAGAAGGTATTCCGCACGATGTACTTAACGCAAAACAACATGAGCGAGAAGCGGATATTATTGCATCTGCCGGTCAGCGAGGAAAAATTACGATTGCTACTAATATGGCTGGTCGTGGTACCGATATAAAACTAAGCCTCGACTCATTAGTGGCTGGCGGTCTTTATATTCTTGGAACGGAACGGCACGAAAGTCGTCGTATTGA
>CANNBR010000058.1 GCA_947502805.1 bacterium | reverse complement strand
TTGGTCTTGCATTTGGGCTTCAGCATATGGTAGATCTGCACCGGCATCCTCTTGGGCTTGCATTTGGTCTTCTTGAGCAGGCCTTATTGCTTGTTTATAGGCTTTATTAGCAGATGCTATTGCTTTTTTTTTAGCAGATGCTATTGCTTTATCATAGGCTTCTATTGCTTTATCATAGGCTTTATAAGCAGGTGATTGGTTAAAGGCTTCATATCTTATTACTTTATCATAGGGTTCTTGAGCAGGCCTTATTGCTTGTTTATAGTCTTTATAAGCAGATGGGTTGTCAAAGGTTTCTTGAGCAGGTTTTATTGCTTTCTCATAGGCTTTATCAGATGTTTGGGCTTGCACAGGAAGCTCAACAACTCCTGCCATTAACGCTAAAAGCAACATACTATTCTTCATTCTATTCTTCATTCTATTCTTCATTTTCCGTCCTTTTTTTTATAAACGCCATAAAATAGGCGCCATTATCTTGGATAAGCTCTCTGCCTATCCTTACTACTCACTCTAGCAACTCTCGTCCACCCAAGTCAATATTCTAATAGAAATTAAAATAAAGAAAAAAACAGGATAGAAGCTTTAAGGCTAAAAAAAGCATGCTTGGTTAATGTAGTGGTTATGAGCCACAGAGATAGTAAGGCTCTGAATATAACAATATCTTAAGAGCTTATCCTTGTTTGTTCTTCAATTAGTTTTCAGATAAGCTCTTTGAAGAATTTTGTCTCTTAATTTAAAAGATTCAGAGCAATGAATTTAAAGAGCGATTGGCCATAAACTTCGTGATGCTTTCAGTCTCGATAGAAAAAAAAGAGAGGCATTCAATGCACGATAAAGATCTTATAACAGGGTTTGAACGGTACCTGTTAACAGAGCGGCGAGTATCGCGCAATACCTTTGATGCTTATACCAGTGATTTAGCGCAATTTATTGAATACCTTACAACGCAGCACGTCACCTTAGGCGCTCTTAATGAGGTTATGATTAAATCATTTCTTAAGCATCTTAAAGAAAGTGGCTTGGGAGCACGAAGCATGGCTCGCAAAATTTCCTGCCTTAAAACCTTTTTTAATTACACGCACGAACAAGAGGGAATGGAAAATTTTGGCCAAGCTTTATTTACGCCGCGGCACGAAAAACGACTTCCTCACTACGCACAAGAAAAAGACATTGAACAGTTATTAGAAACATCCCATCAAGAAAAAACTGATGCCGGTATTAGAAACAGGGTCATGCTCTATGTTCTTTACAGTTCTGGCATGCGCATTAGTGAACTTGTCAATGCGACCATAGCAGGAGTGAACTTCTTTGAATGCTCAATCACCATTTCTGGAAAAGGGGGCAAGCAACGGATGATCCCTATGCCAGAAGACGTCATGAGCATGGTTAAAGAGTACTTAGAAAGTACTCATCCTCGTTTGACAAGAAAGCAAGGGGAATCTTATACGACAGATGCTCTCTTTCCAACTTTCTATGGCGGCGTATTGCGTCCTGTCACTCGCCAATCATTCTGGCTTTATTTGAATGATCTTGTACATAAAGCTGGATTAACGAACACGCTTTCTCCTCATCAATTGCGGCATTCTCTTGCTACTCATTTGCTTAAGCGGGGAGTTAACTTGCGCTCGATTCAAATGCTATTGGGTCACGAAACTATCAATACGGTTCAGATTTACACTCATGTAGAAACGGATCACTTGCGTAAGATTTATGATAAAAAACATTCAAGATCGTAGAGATCATTGGGGGCGACGATGTGCTGATAGTGTAACTTTTATAACAGCAGTGCTTGTCCTTGTTTGCCTAACTTCACCTAACGCTCTTCACTCCAAGCCAGAATTTACCATTCAAAATCTCTTGCCAGAATCCATTGAGCAACTGCAGGAATTTTCAAAGAATAATCCGGGGGAGTTAACTATTCACCTTATTCCAGAAAAAAAATGGCTTGCCGCCCTAACTAGCTTTGTAACTGCACCATTCACTGGTCTTCGGAATAGCCTAAGTTTTAAAAATATAAGCCTTACTCTTATCTCTGGAGCATTAAGCCTTGGATGGATTTCCTATCTGCTTTGTACCTATCTTATTTACAAAACCTATCGGGTTATAAAAAATATCCACTCCTGGGTCAACTGGTGTTCCGATGATGACTTGTTATCGGATTACGATGCCTTGTACCGAAAATTTGATCAGCACAAGAGGGCTCGCATAGCTACAAAAAAACCTACTCTAAACCCTATGACACTCCAGCAAGAGAAAGAACTTTTAACTTCTTACTTACGTCTTGATCTCTTTTTAAGAACGCATACTCTACGCCACCATTTTCCCCATGCAGATAAACAAACACAAGTACAGATAAACTGCGCTTATGCAAAATTACAAAAAGCAGAAGAGCTCCTTACAGTGCGTCGTAAAAAAAATTCTGCCGTGACTTAAAGTCATAACTATCGTATACTTGTTACTCTATGTTTTCAGTGAAAATCAGTTAGTAAAAAGGTCTTCTCATGGCGGAAAAGTTTGTAGTTGAGCAGAAATCTTTGTTGGCAATGCTCTCTTCTATGCAGCCGATTTGTTCAAAAAGAACAACAGTGGAAGCAACATCTTCGATCTTGTGCAATGTGGGACCTAAAGAACTGATTTTAAAAAGCACTGACTTAGAAATTAGCTTGCAATCAAGCTATAGACTAAAAGAAAGTTCACTTTCTGAGCCGCAATCATTTTTAGTAAACGGTAAACGCTTATTTGATTTAGTGCGTGAACTAGATGGCGATATTACGCTGACTCTTTCTAAAAACCAATTGCTCTTAACTTCTGGCAGCGTACAATTGGCACTTAATATTAAAGATGCTCAAGAATTTCCTCCCTTTCCAGAACGCATTGAAAACCTTATGCAACTGGAATCATCATTCCTTTCTATGCTTCTTGATAAAGTTGCATTCCTTATTCCTCAAAGCAACTCAAATCCTGCACTTAATGGCTTGTACCTTGAACTCAATAAAGATTCATTGACGATGACCACTACTGATGGACATTGCCTGGCGCAAGTAAAGACTTCACGTTACCACCTTGAAACTCCTCACACCTGGTTAGTGCCTCGTCGCGCTGTTATCGAACTTAAAAAGATTTTGGAAGATTTTAAAGAAGCACAAGTATTTTTGGGTACCTGTGGCAATCAATTAGTATTTTCTGGTGAGCTTTTCAACTTCTTTACCAAAGTGCTTGCTCCTGCATTCCCTGAATACAAAGCTATTTTAGAAAAAAAGGGGTTTATACCTGCAACAATTGATCGTTCAAGTTTAGTAAAAACATTACGCCGTTCGGCCTGTTTACTTTCAGGACAGTTCATTGCAACTTCTTTTGGATTTGATACTAATTTCCTTGATGTCAGCCTTCACAATAAAGAAGTTGGCAAAATGGAAGAACGTCTTGGGTTAAAAGCATTTGAAGGTGGCAAGCTTGACGTTAAATTCTATGCTCCTTATTTGCTCAGTGGCTTAAATGTATTTCCCGAAGAAAATCTTACGTTCTACCTCAGCTCTTCATCAAAACCTATTATTTTTGAAACCGGTCATGAAGATGCTTACAACTTGACCTACCTCGTAATGCCGGTATCAACGACAGCTGCTTAGTGTGAACTCTACCTGCATCAAGTCACTATCACTTAAAAATTTTAGATGTTTTACCAATACTACTTTTTCTTTTGATGCGCCAGTTGTGCTCATTGAAGGCCTTAATGGTTCTGGTAAAACATCTTTACTTGAAGCCATTCACTACCTTTGTTACGTACGTTCATTCCGTACCCATATTCCTCATGACTTAGTTTCATTTGGTAACGAAACCTTTTTTATTGCTGCTACTTTACAAAATGATGAAGTAACTATTGGATCAACAGGCACTAAACGACAAGTGAAGATCAATCAAAAAGCAATAACTTCCTATACTGAACTTCGCAGCGTGTGCAGGGTGGTTACCGTCACTCAAGAAGATATTGATATTGTTAAAAGCAGTCCCGAAAAACGACGTAGCTTTCTTGATCATGCTCTTGTGCTCCATAAAACCGAACTTACCGAAAGCATGAAAACGTTTCGACATATTCTTGATACACGCAATGCCTTCTTGCTGCGTGGAGGAACAGAGGATGAGTTTGCTATCTGGACCGAAAAATTATGGGTGAGCTCTTGCATAATTCAAAAAGCTCGCCGCGTATTCCTTGCAACCATGCTTGAACATGCACAAAAACTTGAAGGCTACTTTTTACCTTCACATACATTTTCAATTAGCTATCGGGCCAAACAGGAACAAATAGGTGAATCGTATCAACAGTTTTATGCCCAGTCCCAAAAGCTCTTTGAAAGAGAGCGCTACCTACGCCGCTCACTGTTTGGAGCGCACCTTGATGATATTGAGATTCTTTTTAATGATAAACCCGCTCGGCTTTTTTCTTCTCGAGGGCAACAAAAACTTTTGACCTTATTTTTAAAAATAGCTCAAGTCGCTACGCTTAAATCGATACATGGATCAACAATTTTTCTTATTGATGACTTTTTATCAGACTTCGATAATGCAACTCTTTTAAGAATCATTAAAACCTGCCTCTTTTTACAGGTCCAGCTCATTTTCACTACCCCTTTAAGCTCAGGCCCTGAACATACTGCATTAAAAGAGATTGATTGCAGCTTCTTAAAAATTTCAATATGAAAATAAACATAGCAAATGCCTTATTTTAGCGATATCATGCGTTTGACAATAATGAATGGAAGAATTATATTGTAATAATGATGAGTTTGAATAAGTGCACCTGGATATCAAAAATTTGAAATTAAAAGCACCTTTTCGCAAAGGTTACAAAATTCTAAAACAAGCTTGGTTTAAAACCAGTTAGTTTTACAAAAGGCTTCATTACTACTCTCCTTTTTTCCATCGCGCTGATTTCGGTCAGTGCGATGGTTTTTTTATGGGTATTTTTTTAGATTATTTATTCATCAAAACAATAGCAGATATAAAAAGGGCCCAAATATTTCGAGCCCTTTTTGTATCTGCTATTGTTTTGATGAAACTATTAAATTCCTGTTTATTAACATCTGGTGTTTGGCCCTAGCTATCTAAAAAATCAAAATG
>CANNBR010000057.1 GCA_947502805.1 bacterium | reverse complement strand
GCAATTGTAGAGGATGCGATTCAAGTTAAACGAGAATTTTCAATCAAGAAAAAGGAAGATCGCGATTTTGGAGTAGCTGTTTGCAACTACCTCGAATGCCTTATGGACCCTCATTCAAGCAATTTTGTAGTTGAAGATGAAACAAATAAAATCGTAATTATCGATACAGAACATTCACCAACTATGATTGGGCTTAAAGATCCGATCCACATAGACTCATACTCACAATGGTACTCTTTCCTTGTAAAAAAAGGTTTTTACGAATATTTCGGCAGAACAAATCGTGATCGTAAAGAACTACAAAAAAACAGCCGTCCGCCCTATGAAGGACCTAAAAAATACCTCCCACAAATATATTCTAATGATAGGGAAGAGTTAGAACATGTTTATGAAAAAACTGAACAAACAGAACGAAATATTTTTAAAGAAATTGACGAGCACTTTAAACGCAAAGAGAAATCTTCTGGCTAACGTGAGATTTCGCTTTCAATTTTTTCGACAATTGCGCGTAGTTCGCTATCTTTTTCCATAAAATCTTGTACCCGATCAAAAGCGTGTATAACGGTAGAATGATTTTTACGCCCCAGGTAAACCCCAATTTCACTAAGCGATTTATCGGTCATTTTTTTCATAAGATACATGGCAACTTGGCGAACAAGCGCAATATCTTTCACCCTACTTTCTGAACGCAAATCAGACAGCTTATAAGAATAAAATTTACAGACAGAGGAAGTTATTCGCTCAAAATCTATCTTTTCTTCAGCCTTAACTGAAGGGGTTTGAGCTAACACTTTGCGCGCAAGTTCTAACGAAACAGGCTGGCGAGTTAAAGAAGAAAAAGCCAAAATACGAACTAATAATCCTTCAAGCTCCCGTACATTTGAAACTACTCGAACAGCTATATACTCAGCCAATGCATCGCTTAATGTTTCATTATGCAATGCTGCCTTCTTTTTTAAGATTGCAATTTTCGTTTCAAGAGCTGGCTTATGGATATCCACCACAAGGCCCCCTTCAAGACGCGAGCGTAATCGCTCTTCAAGCCCATTAATATGCCTAGGAAACAGATCACTTGAAAAGACAATCTGTTTTCGCTTTTCATAAAGTGCATTAAAAATATGAAAAAACGCTTCCTGCGTCTGCTCTTTATTGGAAATAAATTGAATGTCATCAATCAACAAAAGATCTAACTTACGATACTTTTGTTGAAACAAATGCACCTTATTAAATCTAATTGCAGTAATAAATTCATTCACAAAACGATCGGTTGTTTGATACATCACCACCGCTTGCGGGTCTCTTTGTTGGGTAGCATTGCCAATGGCGTGAAGCAAATGGGTTTTTCCAAGACCTGAGCATCCATAAATAAAAAGTGGATTATAATAGCCTCCTTGTTCTTCTGAAATAGCAGTCGCTGCCGCATAGGCAAGAGAATTATTTGAACCAACTACAAAGGTATCGAATGTATATTCAGGATTGAGCCTTGTTACCTGTTTTATAGAAGCTGCCATTAACCCATTAGAGGTTATTCGTGCAGACTGAGTATTTTTACTTGTTGCAAGTACCGCAGGAGTAATCAAATCCTTTTTTTCTGAAGGACTCAAAAAAACTACTTTGAGGTCTCCCTCAACATTGAAAAGTCTACTTAAATGTATACGGAAAACATCTGCATACTTGCCCTGAATCCAATCTTTAACAAAGACGTTTGGGGCCTGAACATAAATCGTATTTTTATCCTGATCCCATTGATGCAAAGATACAGCCTTCAACCAGGTTTCTATCACCCGGCTGCCCATTTCTTCGCGAACGATCGTTAAAAAATCTTGCCAAATACGACTTAGCACAAAAGATCCTCTATTTTTAATAATGAGAGTAAGACAAAACAGTAGAGAGAAGAAGATAACACGATCGATAAAATCAGGCAAAATGCTTATCGACAAACATTTTTATTCCTTCATAAATACCTTCTGCTACACGTTCTTTATAAGATTCTGAGCATAACAATGCTCGCTCATGATCATTGCTTAAATACCCAACCTCAATAAGCGCTGCTGGGCCCTGAAAGCCTAACAGTACTTGTATAACTCCTTTTTTTATCCGTCTATCGGTTGCGTAAGTATTCTGTATGACTGAGCTTTGCACATCTTTAGCAAGTTCCTTGCTCATAAGATGCCACTGAGAAACAGTTTTTATAATAAAAGCTTTTGTTTTTGAATCAATAGATTCAAGTTCATTTTTTAAAAGTGCCGGGTCAAAATAGAATGTTTCAACTCCCATTGTTGAAGCAGGGCCAGAATTTGCATGAAGTGAAAACAATATGTCTGCTTGTTTTTGATTAGCAAAAGAAGTTCTTTCACCTAAAGAGACTGTTACATCTTCTTCACGAGTAAGAACAACTTCATACCCCTGTTTTTCAAGCAAGTAAGCAACTTTTGAACCAATCTGACGATTTATATCTTTTTCTAAAACAGTTGAATCAGAAGTCACATATCCTGGATCTTTACCCCCATGACCATAATCAAGCGCTATGCATACTTTTTTTTTAAATAACTGCCATCAAAATGGGCAAGATTTAAAACAGTACTATGTCTTTCATTAATAATTTGAAGCTTTCCTCGATCATAAAACGTAAAGAAAATGCTTGGTTCCCCCTTAGGAGAACTTCCTGACTCAAGCTGGAAACCAACTTTTGAAGAATCAAATTTTACCGTAAGCAAATATCCCTCAATTGGAACACTATGAAACTCAAGAGATACACAATAAGCAGGATAAATAGTCGCATTCATTTGTTGAACAAATCGCTTAGTGTTATCTCCTTTTAAAACAGTTTGTGGAAGGAAAAAACAATACTCTTTAATAGTTCCCTGAGCTTGTCCTTCTGAACCTGGCACTGAAGGTAAATGGTTAAAAAGAGGATTCCCATTAAATCGAAGCGTTATTCGCTCTCCAACCACCCCTTTATGATGAGAAATATCAATAATTTTAACAATACCTGTTTGAACTTCTAATGGATGCTTAACTTCTGTTTTTGCCTGCATAACACCAAAAGACAAACTAATACCCAAACTCAGTAATCCCTTAAAGAAAACCTTCATACTTCCCCCTTATCCCTTTTATCGCCAGCCTCTGTTACTGCGTAACTACTTCTGGCTGCTACCCTATTTCACTTTCAGCCTACAGTTTAATTATTCAAACTGTCAATAATTGATAAAATAAAAAAATGACTGTTATGTAAATTAGGAAGGATTTAAAGAATGAAAAATAATCTAAAATATTAAGTTTTTAAGCACGGGATTGAACTCGATAAATAAGTCTGTTTGACCGTTCCCAAGCGGGCAAAAACTCTGCAATATCATAAGCAACCTCTACTTTATCAAGAGTATCAAAAGCGGGGTCAAAACAAATAACCTGTTTTTTATCTGCATCATAGCCAACAACTACCAAAAAGTGTCCGCTTGGATAGTTTTTACGAGCCCCTTTAATAGCTCCACGCACACTCAATCCAACTGGCATAAATGAAAGTATTGTATGCAATTGAGAAAATGATGAAAGGCGAGCTACATAGAAAAAAAAGAGCCCATTTGTTTTTTCAAAAGCATATGACATGTTAAAAGGCCAACTACCAAATACATCTAACCCCTCGTCGTACACATTTCTGGCAGTTTCTAAAGGGTCAATTGATTCCTGCATTAAAAACTCAAGAACCATGCTCAATGTTGTAGGAGAACACAATGCTCCAATCCGAGGATGGTCAATCAATTTTTGGGATTTTTTTAGCACTCCTTTTACTCTGACAGAAGCAAGACCTTTGCTTGCCAAATAAGGCCTTTCTGGCTTGAACTCTTTGTAATTTGAAGCACACACAAAAAGTCCCTTTACCGCATCAAGAGTAGCTGTCTTTGTTTTTTCTACCCTTAATTGAAACCCATCTCCATAGCTATCTTCAAGAAGAACCGTATTCATTTCTAAGCGCACATAATTGAAAGTGGCATCGTAATTTTTACTAAAAAAACTTTTTTGAGCACTATCTGACCAGCTAGCAATTTTACTCCAAGGTCCCCATTCATTATTATTTTTACCTTGCGTATGCACTCTTAAAAAAAAATCAAAACTACCATCTGTAGGACGATCTACATTAAATGACACTATCAATTGAGTAAAGGGGATAGCCTTAGAATGAGTAAATAGTAATTCTTTTGAAAAACAATGGCGATCACATTCCTCTTCTGTATAGATTTTTTTGTAAACTCGAGACCAAGGAATCAACTCTTGAGCTTCCGATGCATCCACATATGCACTAAGCATAAACCCAACAACTACCGCTACTCTTAGCTTCATCCCATTTCCCCTTTTTCTAGAAAATATGCTTTTAAGCGTAACGATAGGGAGGGCAGTCTTACAATATTTTCAAAAAACGAGCATGCTTTTACTCTTATCTTTCTCTTTTAAAAAAGGAACTTATATGAATCGCACTTTTTCGCTTCTAATGGTCCTTCTAGCCAATCCTGTTTATGGCATTCCTAAACCTATTCCAGCTGTTTGCATTGTTCCTGTTGCGGACCTTCTTTCTCAAAAGCTTTCTGCTACAGAACACCACACCATAGATGAAAAATATGCTTTTTTACCACTTTCTGAAAAACAGCCCGCCTCTCTCTGTTGCCGTGCAACACAACTTCTTTTTAATGAGAGAGTTACTATTATCGAACAAAGCGGCGAACAATCTTATGTAGAAACATCTTTTTGGCACCTTAAAAACTCCTCTTGTCAAAGCCCCTCAACTCGGAACAATCGTTTTTGGACCCTTACAAAAAATCTAAAACCACTTTCAACATTAAATCTGGAAGAAAATAATACTATTCCGCTTACCGATCCAGAAAACTTTAAAGAAAAAGTTATTACTCTCACGCTCCCTTGGAACTGCTATGAAACCAATACGAGCTATTCTGCAGGAACTCAATTTGTCATTACAGGACAAAGCGATGATCACTACCAGATCAAATTCTACAGCCCTAAAGCATCTACCATTCTTGAAAGCGCCTTATTAAAAGATATCTGCGTACTTACTAAAAAACGTACTGATGAGCAAAAACGCATACTGTTTTTAATAACAATACAGC
>CANNBR010000056.1 GCA_947502805.1 bacterium | reverse complement strand
AAAAAGAAAAAGAAGTTACTATCACCCTTCATATGCAATGGAACCAAGAGCAGGGGCCAACCTTGTATGGTTTTGCAAATGAGTATGAAAAAGCAGTTTTTTTATTAGTCGTGAGTTGTTCTGGAATTGGACCAAAGATTGCTCTTTTAGTTTTACAAAATCTTTCTCCAATAACTTTTTTGCGCGCTATTCAGACAGCTGATATAAAAATTTTAAGTAGCATTAGTGGCATTGGTCCTAAAAAAGCTGAACAGTTAATTATGCAATTAAAGCATAAAGTAACTGCACTTGTTGATCGTGGATGGTCTGAAGAGCAATCTGATAATGCGATTGCGCTTGAACAGTGGAAAAATATTTCACAGGTTTTACAATCGCTTAATTATTCTCGCCAGGAAGTGGACCAGGCATTGTCTCATATAGCGCAAGAGGGCCAGGGGAGCGATATTCCCTTTGATGTTTTAATGCGTAAGGCGCTATCTTTTCTTGCTAAAAGGGTATAGCTTTGATTTTTGTTTATTTGAAATTACCATTCTATCATCATAGTGCGCACTTTTGCGCTGTTGTTGTATCGCGCACTTTTGCGCTAAAGGAGTATTTAGCATGACGTTGCTTGATGTATGTCATTGGACCAATCAATTTTTAGCAATTCCAGCACTCATAGTATTTTTAGGGTCAGGTATTATTTTAACTTTAAAGACCCGCTTTGTGCAGATTCGTGCATTCCCTCATTTAATAACATTGTTAAAAAAAGGGGTAAAGCACCATCATCAAGTAAAAAATGAAAAAACAATTAATCCTTTTCAGGCTGTGTTTGCAGCAATGGCAACAACGATTGGCATGGGGAATATTGTGGGGCCTTCTATTGCAATTACAACTGGCGGACCAGGAGCTTTATTTTGGTTGATAGCCTATTCATTTTTTGGGTCAGTTACTAAATTTACCGAAGTGCTTTTTGCAGTAAATATGCGTACTAGATTGCAAGATGGAACTATTATCGGTGGGCCAACTCAGTATTTAAAAACAGTGAGTGTAGGGCTTGCTCACTGGTATGCAGTACTTACTCTTTTTCTTTTTGCAGGTTGGTCTGGTATGCAGGCAAATACTTTGGCTTGTATTTTCTCAATGGAATCAGTTCCCCGTGTTGTTACTGGTGGAGTATTAGCGCTTTTTACCTTTATCATTTTGATAGGTGGCATTAAGCGCATAGGTCTTCTTGCAAGTAAACTTGTTCCTCTGATGTTTGTTCTTTATCTAGGATTCGCTTTGAGTATTTTACTGAGTGATATCCCAGCTTTATTCTCTGCTATCGCCTTAGTATTTAGAAGTGCCTTTACTTATCAAGCAGCTGCGGGTGGGTTTTTAGGAGCAACATTACTTTCTGCTATGCGTATTGGTATTCAGCGTAATATGCATATTACTGAAGCAGGGCTTGGATCTTCTTCTATTGCGCACTCAATGACTGATGCTGATAAGGCTCCTGATCAAGCTGTTCTTGCTATGTTTTCTATTATTTGTGATACCACTATAGCTTTTCTTTCAGGATTGTTGGTTCTCACCACAGGTTTATGGCTGACCACCACTTCATTTAGCAATACGCTTATGTACGAAATATTTAAAAACTATTCCCCTGGATTGGGTAAATGGGTTTTGTTTATTTGTATAACTCTCTTTGCGTCAACAACAGTGATTGGGAACTCATTTAATGCGAGTCAAAGTTATGCCTCATTTTTTAAAGAAAAAGGGTTGAAATGGTTTTATGCTCTTCTTGCTCTTATTATTTTTGGTGGGTCTTTGATGCGTGTTGATCTTATTTGGGAAATGATGGATATCATTCAGGTGTTAGTAGCTATTCCTCATATTATTGGTCTTTTGATTCTTGCTTTTCGTTATGACAAAATTCTTAAGATTTAAATTTTAAGAAGATCTGGTAGAAAAGAAAAAGAGGCGTTTTTTATAGCGCCTCTTTTTCTTTTTTTTATTTGAATAATAGGCGATTACAGCATCCAGATAATCATACTGCTTAAGATTGCTGCAAAAAAACACCAGACAGATGCAAAGTATGTGCTATAGAAAAAGTGGGTAATGGCTACAGAACCAACAGTGAGTAACCCAAAAAGCGGCACCCATTTTTTACTTGAAATAAGCAGTGGGATAATGGTTGCTAGGCAATAAAAAATAACCCCAATAGTTTCTAAGATTTCTGGTAAAAAGACGTCATATTTAATGTGGCTACAAGAAACAGTAGTTTGTATTCCATTCATGATCATTGAGAAAGCAAGAATAGAAGAAACAATAGCTCCTAGAACGAGAAGTAAATAAAGGAATGGTTTTTTTCTAGAATTAGTTTCCATTTTTAAAACAGTAATGGGAATCCAAACTGGCCAGAAGAAAAAAGCGAAAAAACAAAAACTATAGGTTGCTAGGGTGGTGATTAGTTGATGTGCAGGATTTGCATAGGTGATCCAGACAATACCTTCAAAAAATTGTTGAATACCAAAAAGTAGCGGTATAAGAGCCAAAAAGCGTTCTTGCGGCTTAGCTTTTCGTAATGCATACATTCCCATTATTCCTAAAACTATACTTGCTCCAAAACTTGCTTGCGCTGAAAAACACATACTATTTCCTCCCTTTTTTACTCAGTCTTATTAAGCCTGAGTTATCCCTAAAACAGTTAACTTCTTATTCAAATATAAAATATAAGTAAGAAGCTATTCAAGTGATTGAGGGTTAATAATGTATTTTAAGGCAAGGCGAGAGGGTAAAGTCTAAGGCGAAGTGTATTCGATGACTTCGATTGAATGTTTATTTGGGACTTCGATTATATTTTGCTGTATTTTCTTGTGCCGTTCAAAGCCAAGGGTGACAAGAAGGTCAATAAAATCCATGGGTTTAATGCCGACTTCAGCAGCTTGGTGAAAAATACAAGTTGCTGGGGTTAGGCCAGGAAGGGTGTTAATTTCAAGAGTAATAATTCGTTCTTTGCCTGTTTTGCTTTGTGTGGCTGTTTGGTAAAAGCAGTCGATTCGAGAATAGCCAGTGCATCCAGCAGCTTTAAATACTGGCTCCATTGTTTTTTGAATGCGCGCAATAACATCTTGTGGAAGTAGCGCAGGGGTTTGATTTTCGCCTGCTCCTGGCAAAAACTTTTCTTCCATAGAAAGTATATCACCTGATGAAAAAACTTGGCTTGGTGGCAGAGCTTGTGGGTTCTCGTTGCCAATAACTCCGACAGTTAGTTCCGTTCCAATAATGCATTCTTCTACCATTACGTGATCTTTGTCTTGTGCGAATACTGTATTAATTGCAGTAATAAGCTCAGCTTTATTTTTTGCCTTTTGCACCATTACGCTACAGCCATCATCATGTGGTTTTACAATTACCGGAAGGGAAAGTTGTGCAATGCATTTTTCCGTAACTGTATTTGAATCAATCAACCATTCATGCTTTGAAACTAGTAACGAATCGGGAACATCAAACCCTTGTGTTCGCAGAAAATTATTGAGTTTGTACTTATCCATACAAAGAGCGCTTGCTGCAATTCCTGGTCCATTGTAAGGGATGCCAAGCATTTCTAACGTGCCTTGAATTGCTCCATTTTCCCCTGGGCCTCCATGGAGACCAATGAAAACAAAGTCAACCAGTTGTGGAAGATCATGCCAGTTTATGTTGGTAGAGCGATCAAGTTTATGTTCAATTTCTGCTGTTGCATTTAAAACAAGTAATTGTTGGTTAAGTAGATAAAGTTCTGTTTTGGCATCAACAAACAAGGGAAGAACTTCATATTTTTGAGGAGAAAGTTTGTAGCAGATGTTACGGCCGGAATTGAGCGAAGTTTCTTTTTCATTGGAAGGCCCGCCAAGCAGTACTCCAATTTTAATTTTTTTGGATTGCGTTTGTGTGGTACTGATTTCGTTAGAAAGGTCTTGATACATACCATATCCCTTTAATTCATTTTTAATCAGGTAGTTAATAACGTCTGTATGGCTCATGCCGATTTGCGCTGCCTGGGTAAAGAGAAATCCAGAAGGGGCAAGGCCTGATAAAGTATTGGGATCAATAATAACCACTGAGCCATCAGCTTTTAAAAAACCATCAATACGTCCAAGGGTGCTAAAGTTAAGTGCTTTCATGACTTGCAAGCAGGTTTTGTAAATTGTACTTGTTGCATCATCATTGCAGCGCGCAGGGGTGAATTTTATTGAACGGCCTGGCATGTATTTTTGTTCATACCCATGCAGGTAAAAACCTGGCTCGTAGAGTATTTCAGTAAGGGGGAAAAAGAATGGTGACTTCGTAATTGGGTCAACCATAATGACACAAGTAAATTCCATACCTTCAATGCGTTCTTCAACAAGTATCGATTGCGTTAATCCTGGAGTGATAGCGCTTGCTTTTTGGAGTGCTGCAAGTAAATCGTCTTGTTTAAAAACAACACTTATGCCAAAGCTTGAACCTTCTTGTGCTGGTTTTATAACAAGAGGGAAGGAAAGATTGTTTTTTTCTAAATGAGCAAACAGTTTTTCTTGATTGTCTTCATAGCTAGCAAGCTCATGCGGGGAAATAACTATGTCGCGGGCAACCGTAATACCCTGTCCTTTTAAAAATTTTTTTTGGAGGATTTTATCCATACCTAGAGCACTGCCTAAAATTTTTGATCCAAGGTAGGGAATGCCAAGAACTTCTAAAAATCCTTGTACTGCTCCATCTTCTGCATATCGGCCATGTTGGGCAAGGAACATAAAATCAATACGATTTTTTAGGGCATCCCACTTTATTTCTTCAGCTTCACCTGCAAGGCGTTCTTCAAAATCACTAATTTTTCCACGGTGTAAAAATCGCCATGGTAAAATAAAAAGACGGTTTTCTGAGGTTTGAAAAACAGGAATTACTTCATATAATTCTGGATCAAGATGATCGCATACGGTACGGCCAGAGCTGAAAGAGACTTCGCGCTCAATTGAAAGTCCGCCCATTAATACGCCAATTCTTAATTTATTTTTCATGGTTTTCTGCCTGTCCTAGTTTTTAACGCTGCTCGGTGTCATTCCCAGCTTGCCATTGCAAGCGGTAAGGGAATCTTTGGTATGGGTAGTAAATCCTTTTATGAAGACTTTTTCTTTTTCAT
>CANNBR010000055.1 GCA_947502805.1 bacterium | reverse complement strand
TAATAATATAATAGACATCTACTTGTATCGGTACGCAAGAGGGAAACACAACACCGGGGGGTGAAGTGAAAAAGGGACAAGTACCAAAAAAGGATAAAAAATGAAGATGAAAAAAGCTCTTTGCTTCGTTGTTTTAGCAGTAAGCGGAAACACATTTGGGTCAACTACACCGACACAAGCACCAATGAACGTTACAGACATGGCAACACAACATTTTGCACCGCTTATGCAAGGCATGTCTATGCAGAGTCCAATAATGATACAAATGAATGGAATATGTAAAATGCTTAATTCTGATCTTATGAAACAATGCATGCAATGCATGCAAGACGCTTATCAAGAAGGTGTAAAGGCTGGGCTTATGGCTGCAGGAACCCATATGCAAGCAGCAATGACCGCTATGGGAAATGTTGTTAATAAAGTTCCGACGACACAAACACCTTTAAAAAAATAACAAAGAACGTCCGGGGGGTTCTGAAATGGACCCCTTAAAGTCCTTTAACTGCCATCCAGATATCATTCACCTGTTCATCAGTTAGCAGATTCTCAAAGAGCTGCGCGCTCCCTTCACCAGTGCCAATTTTTTCAAAACATTCGCGCAACATAGGATGTTCTAAAACAAAATCCGCATCACTACGCGTAGAAAGTAAAATACGATTTTGAAAATTATACTTCTGTATATCAAGCCTAAAAAGATAGTTCATAAATTGATACACCAGATCTTCTTTGGTTGAACTCTCTAGAATTACATAGTTTTCAAGCCCTAAAAATGTTCCTTCTTTAGGAAGCAAAAATACAACTGAATCATTGCTTGCTAGCGTTTTCCAAATAGCAGAAATGGGCACAAGTACTACTGAACAATTTCCCGATTCAAGTAAAAAATCTCCGCGAAAATCAGTGTATGCTTCTACGTATTTTTTCTGATTCATTAACAGTCTTTTAATCTCTTGCGTTTCTGCTTGATCAATAGGACGTACCATCCCATACCGATATTTTACTGCTAATCCAGCAAGTTCTTTACTGTCATTAATCGCACCAATTCGATAGTTACCAGAGGGTTCAAAAATTGTCTTCAAGCTTGCTTCAGGAAGCCCATTCGGAAAATGTTTTTTATTAATACACAGACCAAGTACATACCATTCAGCAGGAACCGAATATTCATTTTTAGGATCAAACCACTGATTTAAAAATTTAGGATGAATCTGTGACCAAAAATCTAATTTTGTCGTATCTATTTTTTTAAGAAGTCCATGCTGACTAAAAAAGGTAACTGCATAGTCAGAAGGGACAATCATGTCATATCCCTTACCCTTTGTTGCAAGCACTTTAACGATCAGCTCATCATTTCCTTCAAAATAACTTACGTTAACTTTAATTCCGCTCTCTTTTTCAAAGTCGACAAGTACTTTTGGATCAACCACTCCCGACCACATAAAGACATTGATCGAACGCTTATTTTCAAAAGACTTAAAAAGACTAGGAATATATAAAAAGCCAAAAATAGCGGTGATCCAAAAAACAACAAATGCTGTATATAACGTAAAAGATTTTGGCTTTACCATACTCGTGCCCTTACTCGTAATGAACAGAATGCAATAACCAATATCCCACTAATTGATAACATCACCGTTGCAAGAGCATTAACTACTGGAGAAACACCCGTTCGAATCATGCTAAAAATAAAAAGCGGTAAGGTCTGGGCAGATGCTCCTGCGCAAAAAAAAGCAATCAAAAAATCATCAAGCGAAAGAATAAAAACTAAAAGCCCAGCAGCCACTAATGCAGGCATTAAAATCGGTAACACCACTTTATAAAACGTTTGTCGATAGGTAGCTCCCAAATCAAGGGAAGCTTCAATAATATTACGATCAAGAGTACTAAACCGTGCATGCAAAATCGGGATTGTATAGCCAAGGCCCAAGAGGGTATGCCCAACTATCAACGTTAAAAGACCAAGCGGCACATTAAAAAAGACAAAGAAACTTAAAAGACCCACTGTAAGAACAATCTCAGGAACAATTAAATTTGGGTAAAAATAAGTAAGTAAATAATTAGATTTACGCTGAGCATTCCACATCACAAAGAGAAGACCAATCACCAAACTCAATATCACCGCACATGATCCAACAAGTAATGAATTCCAGGCAGCCTGCCAAATTTCTGTTGAAGCAAATAACTCCTGATACCAGCACCAAGAAAATCCAACCCAGCGATAAGGAAATGCAACCTCATTAAAAGAAAATGCGATCAAAACAAAAAGAGGTAAATATAAAAAGAGATAGGCCATTGATACCCAAAGAGGTAATATCAAAGACCGATAGGAAAACTGTTTACGAGCCATAACTATCTCTCCCAAAGGCAAAACGAAACACTTTGAATACTATCGTAACAAATGCAACTAATACCAAAGCGCTTATACACGTAAAAGCTGAACCCAACGGAACATTACGTACTGTTAAAAAGTAATGAGTAATAACCGAGCCAACATACATCGTTCTGTCCCCGCCTAAAAGAGCTGGAATAACAAACTCACCAAAGGCTGGAACAAAAACTAATAATGCTCCCGTCTTAATACCCGAAGTAGTAAGTGGAATTATAATATTACGTAATGTTTGCAAGAAATTTGCACCAAGATCAGCTGATGCTTCTAAAAGCTGTGGATTAAGCTTTTCTAAAGAGCTATAAAGAGGCAATAACATAAAGGGGAGATAACAATAAAACATGCCAAAATAGATGGCGCCGGTTGTATTCATCATATGTAAAGGGGTTGAAATCAACCCTAATTTTAAAAGTACCATATTAACCAACCCGTCATTCTCAAGTAAAAAATACCAGGAATACACGAGCAATAAAAAATTAGTCCAAAAAGGCAAAATCAAAAGGGCAAATAATATATTCTTCCATCTATCAGAAACTTTGAGTGCAAGATAATACGCAACAGGATAGGCAATTGAAAGAGTGACAAACACTGTACAACTTGCCACCAACAGCGAGCGCATCAGAATAAGTCCGTACACTGGTTGAAATAAATAAAGATAATAATCAAGAGAAAAATAAGAAGCACCAGTAGAAGCTAAATGCTTAACAAAACTAGTCGTGAGTAAAAATGAAAGCGGTAAATAAAAAAAGAGCGCTTGCCAAATAAGAGCAATCATTCCCCAAAAAGAAGAATTTTCTTTTTGCACAAAAACTTTTTCTGTTCTCATGTAAGCCCCCTAGCGTTCTAATAGAACGGCATTTTCTTTTTGCCAATGGAGATACACTTGATCATCGTAATCTATTTTATCTTTAGGAAAATGTTCTTCATTCTGTTCAAAAACTTCAATACGCGTACCATTTTTAACGCGTACATTATATTGAGTGGCAGGACCATGGTATACAATCGATTCAACTTTACCAGTCAAATGATTGGAGAAATTTTCTTCAGCTTTTTTACTAATCCAGATCTTTTCAGGACGGACACCCATTAATACTTGTCCACCCTCAACCATCCATGGCACACGTGCTCCAGCAGCAACTTCAAAGGCACCAAGGTTTGTTTCTTCTACAAAAGATACTTTATTACCACTATGCAAAGTGCCGCGAAAAATATTCATCTTGCCTACAAATTGCGCAACAAAGGATGAAATAGGAAACTCATAAATTTCTCGCGGAGTGCCGATTTGTTCAATATGGCCATCGTAATTCATAATGGCCATTTGATCAGCCAGAGTCAGCGCTTCTGTTTGATCATGAGTGACATAGACAAAAGTAGTACTTAGTGTTTCTTGCAAATCCATAAGTTCGATAAGCATTTGCTCACGAAGCTTTACATCAAGAGCTGCAAGAGGTTCATCAAGCAATAAAACTTCAGGCTCATTAATAATTGCGCGCGCAAGAGCTACTCGTTGTTGTTGACCACCAGAAAGTTGGTTGATCGATTTATACATTTGATGTTCAAGGCGAACCGCTTTAAGAATTTTAAATACACGGCTTTTTATTAATTCCTCATCTAATTTTTTAAGCATTAAACTATACGCAACATTATCAAACACATTCATGTGCGGAAAAAGAGCATAATTTTGAAACACAGTATTAATTCGACGCTGGTTACTAGGCACATACGTAATATCAGTATCTCCCAGAAAAATAGATCCATTATCAGGCGTTTCAAAACCTGCAATCAGGCGAAGGATTGTTGTTTTACCACACCCGCTTGGCCCAAGAAGGGCAAAAAATTTCCCCTCAGGAATAGTAAGGTTGATGTTTTCAAGAATCAGTTCACCATTAAATGATTTTTCAATATTTTTAAGTTGAATACTTCTCATCAATCTTTTCCTAAACGAGCCGCATAGACTGGCACTACTACATCAGAAAGAGTACAGGGAACCACAACTGCCACCACGAGAAATGCAAATAAAATACCCATGTATGGCATCCAATCATGCATACCATTAGAAATGAGATACATCATAGAAGCCAAAGAGCTGACTAAAATATGAGTGAAATGGGACCAAATAGAGTAAAAACTTTTTTTACCAGTGTGATGCTTGCTTAACAACCATCCATTAAAAATACCAACAAGCAGAAAGGGTATAATGTTATGCATTTCATGCATAAAGCACACATGTAATTCCATCTGCACCCCTAAAACAGTGCCTACGAGATAGGGCATAAAAATATCAGAAAGAATACAGAAAAAAGCAGCATTCAAAGCGCCAAGGATCAAACCTTTTAGTAGCTGGTCTGAATATTTAAAATAAGTAAGCACTGCCCCCGTTGCAGCAAACACAATGTGAAGAAAATGGAATGAATGGAACAGTATCATTGAGCCAGACTCTACTGCATCTGCCGATGCACCGAATGAAAAATATCCCAAAAGTGCAGCACCTACAAAACTGATAGCTACTGAGAAAACTGCATAGGGAAAATGATGCGCAAGCTCATGACTTAAGAGCTCTCTTGTATTAATAGATTTTTCAGTGTGATTCATAAAGATCCTTTATATTCCATAGTTTTATACTCCATGAATATAAACGCTTTCAAATTTGAAAGCAAAGAACTAGCCGCTAAAAGGAGTTACCAAAGATCAAAAACCATGCATAAGAATGATCTTCCGGACGATTCTTATACCACTTCCAACCTATATCAAATCGTAATGGACCAATGGGGGTCATATATCTCACTCCAAATCCAGTCGCTGCTAATGGTTTTGAACTTCCAATTCCCTGTGCAACCACATCTTCTATAAGAATCCCAAAATCTTGAAAAAGCGCTCCCCATACTACCTGATTATTAACAGGAATACGTAACTCAAAGTTTGCATTCAGCATGGTTTTACCCCCCTGAGGAACGAAGTTAACCTGCCCATCGCTATCGATATACTCACCAAGAGGCGGGCAATAATCCTGAAGATACCCTCGCAATGAATAAGGCCCTCCAAGATAAAATCGCTCAGGTGGCATTACTGCACTAAATTCACGTCTAAAAATATGCCCCGCCCTAAATCGAATTGCTAATACGGTTGGGTCAAACGGAATAAATGTTCCCTGCTCTGCCAAAAATTTTATAAGAAATGAACTCTCTTTAAACGGAAACATTCCTTTTATAGTAGCAAGTCCAAAAAACCCCTGTGTAGGATTCAGTGTCTCATTAAGAAAATCTGCGTAGAC
>CANNBR010000054.1 GCA_947502805.1 bacterium | reverse complement strand
CTCTGCGCGTGGGCGATCAATAGCTTTGTGGGTTCGTGCTATTGCAACACTTGAAATGCTTATTAAAGATCCTCAAGCGCCCATTATTGTCAGAAAAGGTGTCAGGGAAGATTTTGTAGCAGCATTACGATTACTTGAACGAGTAACGTTGCCTCGTTATTTTGGTATTTATTTTGATAAAGATTTATTTGTCGATTATTACGCAGTTCAGCCTGTTATAGCATGGGAACTGATTACCTAAAGAGATACTTATTTATCCATGATCTATTCTTAAAAAATTCGATCTAACAAAAGATGCGATAAAGCTCCTGCACAAAAAAAACAAGCTGCTTGCAGAAGCGCTACGCTATGCAGAGGAAATGATTGCCCTGCTACAAAAGCAATCCCTAAGGGAACAACCAATACAAACCATACCTGATGAAACAAACCTCGATGACGAACCAATACGGGAACCAATGCTAAAAAACTCATAATCACAAAAAGATAGGCTTGCCGCTTCCACAACAAAAGCACAAGGCAAACCAACATCACTTTATAAAAAATTCCCTGCCCCTTACTTTTGATATCTACATCAGGAAACAATGCTCCCAAAATAGTAGCCCCAAGCCATTGGAAAGCCACTACAGGCAGTGGTTGGAGATAGTTATTCAATACAAAACTAATCGCTGCAAAGGTCACAATGCCGCCAACTATATGTGCTTTATACCCAGGCATAGGTGCTCCTTATACTATTGGCATGTCATAAAAAATTTAGTCAGGACAAGCGCTATACAACTTCCTGATGATTATTTGGAGCAAGCTGCATAAAATACGTATTCGGATAATAAAATTGCAAAATATCTTTATGAGACCATCCTTGCCGCACCATTTCACGTGCGCCCCACTGGCACATGCCCAAATGGTGGCCGTGCCCTTTTCCATCGATCGTTATTGTGTTTCCCCGTTTTAAAACTGAGAAACAATAACTCTTGACCCCTTTAAAAAGAAGATTCATTTGGCGAGCTGTTATGGTGAAAAAATCACGCTTTGTTTTAATCGTCACTTTTTTTACCAAACCAGCTTTATCTTTATCCGCAATAGTTATACCACGAATAGGATGCACAACATGATCACGCGACCCCTGAACAATTGATGTAAACTGCTCAACAGAATAAGTGGCTCTCCATTCATACAATTTTGTGCCTTTGCAAAAAGTACATGCTTGTTTACGGGCTAAATAAGGGACTTTTGTAAAATCCATACCATTAACAATTTTTGCTGTAATAACCCCACCACAGCAACAATCAAACATCGCTAAAATAGGCTTTTGATTATACGCTAAAAAAATACCGCGTGTTTCTTCAACTGCTTGTCGCAAATCTTTATCGTCATGAATTCCCTGGTACGTCTGATGATAATTAGTATTCTTAATATGATAAACAGAATCACGATCACGTGAGGAAAGCAATTGATATAAAAGATAACTACGACATGCAATAGCAAAACCCTTATTAACTTCAAGTGGCCAGCCTGGCCAACTTTCTGTTTTTAAAACTGAGTACAAATACTCTTCGCTATCAATCACATTAATCAGCAACCATTTATTTTTTTCATACGCAATTAAAAACCGACCATCATAGGTTTTACCATCAATCGTAAGATATTTATCCAGAGGATCAATCCACATCAATTTTGAAGAAATCTTTTTACCATTTACACGAATATACTGATCTTCTTTTTGAATGGTTAATGCATGCACAGTAGATGTTTTTGGAAATACTCGATCTTTATTGCCCGCATCACGTAATTGTACCCCTTTTAAAGAGGAAATGTGCCAGGGTTCTTCTTGGTTTTCACGTAATAATACACGAACATTAAGAGCAGATAGCTCCGAAAAAAAACAACTAAGAATAAGTACTTTAAATATGAATTTCATGGGCACGCAATAACGAAATAAAAGAAAGAGGAAGCTGAGTTTTTGTATCAACGCCAGCATTGGCAAGTGCATCAGCTTGTACATTGTTTTCACGATATACATGTTCAAAAGTACAAACAAAAGAAGCAGCATGCTCTTTTATTAATCTATGTAAAACTTGTAACTCTGGTTTTTTAACGCGATACTCACCAGTCATTTGCTTGACTAACAAAAGAGAATCAGAAAAAACATGAATTTTATCACCTGGTTTTCCTTCTTTTTTCACCAAAAAAATACCAATCAAAAGTGCGAGATATTCCGCTTCATTATTAGTGCGTTTGCCTAAAAAATAGCCCCGCTTCACCGTAATTTCTTTATTGTCTGAAAGAAAAATACCCGCACCACCAGGTCCTGGATTCCCACGGGAAGCGCCATCAACATACATTTTCCAGTGTTTAGAAAGAGTCATAGGGATCCTATTCTCTAGTTATTTTAAGAAGAATGCGCAGAATTCTGCGTCTGATCAAAATTTTTGTACATCAATCGATAACAACCTGAACACTGAACCAACTTGTTCTGTTCAAGCGCCATAATAATCTGCTGAGTAAGCGTAAACGAACACCCACCACAAGTTCCTGCAATAAGTGCCACTACCGGATTAGAAATGACATTACGCATACGATTATATTTTTCCAACCATTCTGCTGGAACATCTACAATATGCGTCTTACGAAGATCTTCATGATCTACAAGAGACGTCAATAATGCTTGTTTTTTTTCTTCTTGAGCATCAACTTCATGTTGAAATGCTGATCTTTTTTCTTTATAAGCATCTTCTTTTGCTTTAAAAAGTTTTTGTGCCTGTTCAAACGTACTCCAAGCTGCTAATAACACTTCTTCGTGCTCATGCTGCTGTTGTTTGAACTGATCACATTCTTTTTTAAAACTCTGATATTCACGAGTAGAACTTGCAAGAGCCGAACGCTCACGAGACACTTTTTCTTTTTCATCTAATGAACGCATTTCAAGTTCTTGTGCATCAACCTCTTTGCGTAAGCTTTGAACAAAAAAACGTTCTTTTTCATACTCATGCTCATAGTCAGCAAGCTGATCCTGAACCGTATCCAACAAGGTAGTAACAACTTCTAACTCTTTTTCTAAAGAGCCGTGCGATTGATCAAATTTTATGAGCTCTATGAAGCGACTGAAAGGAGTTTTTTCCATACGATTGTACCCTTTTCTTGCTATATTGCGGTTAGGTGAATCTGGTGGGCCCACCAGGGATTGAACCTGGGACCTCTCGGTTATGAGCCGATTGCTCTAACCACCTGAGCTATGGGCCCCACCTTTTGTGCAGCACTAAAATGTATTTCTTAAGAGTAAAGATTTTTCAGACTAATGCAAGACCAAACAAGCTCATTCGCTGTAAAATGCTTGCTGGCCTACCTATCTCTCATTAGTTCTTCTGAGCGATCCCATTTTTTAACTTCTTGCAAGATCTCACATTCACGCTCATCAGAAACAACTGGCAATTCAAGAATCACTGAAGTATGTAAAAATTTAGGATGATTCATAAAAAGTTTTAAGTTTTCTGCACCAATTTTTCCTTCACCAGGAACTTCATGTTTATCAATTCGAGATCCTAGAGCCTCAGCTGAATCATTAAGATGAAGAGCTATCACTCGCTGCGCTCCAATACTTTGATCAACCTCATCAAGAAAAGATACAACCCCTTCAGAACTTGAAAGATCATACCCATAAGAAAACGCATGTGCTGAATCAAGACAAAATGCAACTTTTTCCGGCTTATCAAGCAATTCTAAAAGCTTTCTAAAATCTTGAATATCACCGCCCACTGTTTTATTAGCATGAGCAGTATTTTCAAGAACAATCGTAATATCCTTTTCTTGAACTAATGCTTTATTTAAAGCACGCGCAAGGTATCCAATACCTTCTTCCTTAGAAGGACATCCGGTTGCAGAACCAGGATGTATAACCATATGAGTAAAGCCCAATTGTTTTGCTAATTCTAATTCACGATGAAAAGGTCGCCACCCATTATTGTAGCGTCCGGCAAGATTAACCCAATAGGAAGCATGCACATACAGTTGCTGAAAATAATCTCGTTTAGTCAGGCACAATGCTATCTCTTCAGGAGAAAATGGTACATAGGTGTTACCACCCTGAGAAATAAAAAAACATTGAACCAAAGGACTCCCTGCTGCATGAGCCTTATCCATTAATGCAGAAAGGGTCGATGTTAACCGCATGTGTAATCCTATCAGTCTCAAGTTTCGCTCCTTACTAGCAATCAGCGTAGTGCTGTATCTAAAAAATCTATCGGGTACCACTCTTGTAACAATTCTATAAAAAAAGAACGTACAACTTCCAACCCTTTTTCTGAATCGGACTCAAAACACAAACAAATAACTGGTTGAGTATTAGAAGAGCGTAACAGACCCCATCCTTCTTGCAATGAAACACGTACCCCATCAACCGTAGAAATGTGCACATCAGAAAACATTTTCACTTTTTCGATAACTTTTGCAACTATCATAGGCCCACGACCTTGCATACAAGCAATACGAAATTCTGGAGAACTTACACGATTAGGAAAAGCTTCTAAATGTCCATCCAATGATTTTCCAGAAAGCACCAAAATCTCTAGTATACGCAAAGCTGCATATAAGCCATCATCATAACCAAAATACCGATCTTTAAAGAAAAAATGGCAACTTAATTCACCAGCTACAACTGCTTCTTCACGCTCCATTGCTTTACGCAAAAAAGCATGCCCAGAAGGAGAAAAAACTAAGCGTCCTCCTAACTGTTCAACATATTCTTGTAACCCACTTGAACATTTGGCATCACACACCACCGTAGCATTAGGTAATGCGGTAAGAATTGGTGCAGAAAAAATTCCCAATAGTCGATCACCCGATACAAGCTTGCCTGATCCAGTAACTGCCCCCATTCTGTCACCATCACCATCAAACGCTATGCCAACAGCTGCTCCTGTTTTAAAAACTTCGTTTTGAAGATCTTTCATATTTTGCGCAACTGAAGGATCCGCTTCATGATTCGGATAGGTCCCATCAACATCACCATATAAAATTGAAACCTGTGAAAGTTCAAGTGCCTTACAAACAGCTGGCAATACTGCGCCAACCGCTCCATTACCACAATCAAATACTACTCGAATATCACTCCCAACTAAATGTGGGAACAATCGTTTAATAAATTCTGCGTACTCAGGTATAAGGGAATATTCCTGATACGAACCTTTTGTTGTGGCACTAACATAGGCCTGCTGTTTAAAAAGTGCTTTTACTTTTTGCAGGTCTTCATTAAAAAGAGGGCGCTTATTTAGGAAAAACTTAATCCCATTATATTCCTTAGGATTATGAGACGCGGTAATCATGCATGCAGCCTGAACCGGCAACCAGTATTCAGAAAATGAAACTAATGGTGTTGGGCATACTCCAATAAAAATAACGGAAAGCCCGCTATCTTTAAGCCCACGAACAAATTCATCTTTTATTTCAGGTGAATGCACGCGTCCATCCATTCCTACGGCAACAGTCGTAAGTTTTGGATATAATTGTAATGAATGTAATGCAAATGCGCGGGCACAGTCATAGACTTGCGCAATACATAATTCTTCACCAACAATTCCTCGAATATCATACATACGAAAAATATGATCTTGCATGAAAACTCCGCTCTTTTTTGTTACAATACACGTATAGATTAGTTACCAAGACAGTAAGGAACGCGCATGATCCCACTCAAACTCTCAATCCAAAATTTTCTCAGTTATGGCTCCACTCCACAGGTCATTGATTTTACTCGTTATCGCCTTATTTGTCTTTCAGGAAAAAACGGTCAT
>CANNBR010000053.1 GCA_947502805.1 bacterium | reverse complement strand
TTCCAATGGGCCGTCGTCCAAGTGACACAGCAACTATTGCGCGTCTTGAATGGGTATAAAAAGCTAAACCAGCTTTAAAGCCTTAAAATTTAAGGGTTACGAGAAATCGTAACTCTTTTTTTATGTCCATTTTTTAAACGTAGAATAGAGATGGATATATTGATTTTGGTAGTGCAAGAGGCTGAATAGAACAAGGCATTAAGGAAAATAATGAATAATTAAAGGAATAAGATAATCATGGAAAAAATAATAGTAGAGTATCCAGAAGTAAAGCTTGTTGGGATTGTTACGTTAACTATTCCAGCTCAAACGTATGTGAAATTTACCAATGGCCCAGGTGCAATGCCGAGTGTGTTGATGGATGTGTGGAAAAAAATCTGGGGCTTAACGCAAGAAGAATTGGGTGGCAAGCATAGTTATAAGGTTGATTTTGAGATGTATGATGAGCGTTCACATGATCATCATAATATAGTACTTGACGTTTTTGTGGCCATTGAAAAATAACAAGCGAGTCTGTATAAGGCTTGTTTGTTTGGAAAGTTAAGGGTTACGGATAATTGCGTAGCCCTTTTTTGCGTCCATTTTTTAAAGAGCTATCCGAAAATTCTTAATGAAAAAGAAAAATCCCTGTCATTGCGAGCTTGCGTGGCAATCCCTACAGTGCATACAAAAATTTTTAAGGTTCTTCTTGTATGCGTTGAGCTATTTTTATCAATTCAGGGTTGTTTCATAATGCTAACTCATCAAGCGTCAGGCTATGGCTATTTTTCTTTGTATGCGCTGTAGGGATTGCCACGCAAGCTCGCAATGACAGGTTTCTCTTTAATCTAAAGCGGTTGGCTCCAGTAAAAAGTGATTGAGACAATCCCTCAAAAATGACGTTATTACAAATAGAGTTTTAAAATCGAGGTATTTTGGCGAGCTTATTTTAATGTCTATAAGCTTGATTGAAAAGTGGCTGTAGGGGGGCGTTTGCACTCATGTTATCAGCTGCTACAATGGTTCATAACTGTTTGCACCGATGTGTAAAACAGGCGTGAAAATGTGTAAGTTAATTATATTCATGGAGGTTAATCATGAATAAACAATTTTTATCATTACTATTACTAACATCTTTTGTTGGAACAATGTCACCTACTATAACTTCTGGGAAAGCTCTTTCGTTAGCTGTTATAGATTATTTTAAATCTGATGCTGCTCGAGCTGCTGAAAAACTAGCTGCTGAAGCTGCTCGAGCTGCTGAAAAACTAGCTGCTGAAGCTGCTCGTTTAGCTGCTGAAACTACAGCTCAACTTGTTGTAGCTAAAAACCTTGGATATATATCTGTTGATGCTATGGAAAAAGGTATTCTTGCTATTCAGACTGAAACTGCTCGTTTAGCTGCAAGACCTTTTTATACAAAAGCTTGGGAAGGCACTTGTGGTTATGCTTCTTCTGCTAAAACTTCAGTTGCTAATGGCGCACAAGCTGTTGTTGCTTCTGCAAAATCTCATCCTTATATTGCTACTGGTGTTGTTGCTGCTTGTGGTCTTGCTTGCTTGGGTTACAAGTTTTGGAACAGAGATTCAATGAGTTTGACTGAACAAGGAAAAACTAGCTTGAGAAATGCTTTGGTTAAAGCTAATGAACTTGGTACTGAAGGTTTCCATAACCCATCAGTTGCTACTCCGTTGAAATCTTGTGAATTTTTTACAATTAAAGATAACGAACTTCCTAAAATAGTTATTGATGCGTTGAATAATCACATTATGATTCTTCGCAAACTTGTAGAAATTAATCAAGTCAAACAAACAAGTAAGCTATCTGATTCTGATCTTGCAATTGAAACAAACTGGAAAACTCGTAGTAAACAAGTTTTAGCTGAACTTACTGCTGCTTCTGCTGAGTAAATTGTCATAAGTAATTATACAACCTATTAACATCTAGACGAACCTAATGGTGAGAAGCTCTTTCTGCAAGAGCTTCTCTTTTTTTAAAAAATTTATGCAAAAAGTAGCGAATAGTTTTATAAATAAATTAGTAATCATAATTCATGGAGGTTAGTCATGAATAAAAATCTAATAATAACAGCACTTTTGGTAGCTGTAGCGTGTCAATCTGTTTCGGCTGTTGCTCCTAAAGTAGAAGTTCCTGCTTCGATGATGAGTTCTACTTATACAGCAGTAAGTTCATTTATTGGAAATCATAAATATGCTTGTGCAACTCTTTGTGTGAGTGCCTTGCTTGTTGGTGGATATAAATATCTTTCAAAAAAAATAGCACAATATAAAACTCGAGTTGAACCTGAGTTAGATCAATTAGTTGCTGAAGTAAAACAACTGGTTGCGGTGCAAGATAGATATCTTACTGTCGAACGGATAAAAGCAGCTAATGGTTCTGATAATCTTTTGCCTACCATTAAAAATGGAAAGTATGTATCCCTTGATATTCTTTATCCAAAGCTTACTGAGTTAGCTAATACTTATATGATTAGTATGAATAATCTTTTAAGTCCAAATATGACCAATGAACAAAAAGTTATTGCTCAAGATAGAGCTTTTGAAGCGGCTCATAAATTTAATCATTATGCTCTTTACGGAGTCTTGTACAAAGTAAGTGCTCGATCAGAAAAAGATGGCTGGACAGTAAATAAGTTTGGTATTAAAACTCTTAAAATTGGCAGTGATGTGTACAAAGCTAAGTTATATAGACTTTCTTCTGTTAAATAAATCTTCCTGATGTACACAATTAAAGGGGCGCTATAAAAGGCGCCTTTTTTTTGGTTCACAAACAAAAAATTATGACTTTTTCTTGTTACGTCTGGGTACCCGTACATTCACTCCGTCTGGTCAGAGTGCAAAGCACTCTGCTGCGACTACCGTTCTCTGGGTATGACGGGATTTTTTATTTTTTTTAATTTTAAAATGTCATTTCAATCCAAAGATTCCCTTATCATTCACTCCGTTCTCTGGGAATGACACGGATTTTTTAACTTCTAATTATAAAGTAATAGTCTTTGTCAGGATATACTGAGCATACCGTTGGAGTGTAGCGACGGCGAATGCGGGAGGAAGCAGCATACTTCTTGTTGTTTCGAAGCACAGACTCGCGACCGTGTAATATCCGTTAGGCGATCAAACAGCATGTTTGCACCCTTGATTTTAAAGAGGTTGGGTGAGCAACCTCTTTGATGCTGCCCGCATAGGGCACTATCCTTGTTCTCGTACATACGCATGTGACCCATGAGGTCCTTTTTCTATTGAAAAATGTACGGGAAATTGATCTTTCATTGCAGATAAATGTGAGACAATAATAATTTTTTCAAAGTCTCCTTGAATTTTATAGATTGCATCCATAATGCGTCCTAGACCTTCTTCGTCTTGCGAGCCAAACCCTTCATCAATGATCAGTGTTTGCAATGAAGTGCCAGCGCGTCGAGCAAGTAATTTTGAGATGGCAATACGTAAAGAAAAATCGATGCGAAATGCTTCACCTCCAGAAAACATTTCATACGGTCTAATGCCGCTATTATCGGAGATATTGATATCCAAGGTTTCTTTGACTCCACCTTTTTTTAAATCCCGTAATGATTCGATAAAAATATGTGCTTGATTATCAGTTAAGCGCGAAAGAAGATCATTTGCTTCTTGTTCAATTTCTGGCAGCGCATCTTCAATTAATAAAGCTTGGATACCATCTTTGCCAAATGCTTTGGCTAAAGATTCGTAATCAGCAAGCTCATGCTGAATTTTTTTTATCTGTTCATCAAACTGTTTGTGTTGAGTCACTTGTTGGTCAAGCTTAGCACTTTCAGCCTCTAGCTTTCCTTTTTCTAACAGTAGCAATCCCTTTTCTTGCATGATGGCATACGCTTTTTGGGCATGTGCTTGTTCTTGTATAACTGCAGTTTTTTCTTCTTCATGGAGCGTCACAGACATCGTTAGCCTTTGTGCGAGCTGCTTTTCTTCCGTTTGCATAGTGCGAATACGTTGCGCAAGTACATGAGTTGTTTTTTTACGATCTTCTTGAAGCGCTCGTTGTTCGTCATATTTATTCCACTGTTGTAGTTGGTGTTCAAGCAGGGTTTGTTTTTCCGTTAAGGTTTTAAGCTGTGCAGGAATGGTTGCATACTTTTTCAAAAACTCTTCGTGTATCAATTGTTCTTTTTTTATTGCTTGATAGTTTTCATTTTCAGTGAGCGCCTTGAGTGCGTAATTTTGACCTTCTGCTAAGGTTTTATGCGCATCTTTTAATTTTTTTTCTGCTGCTAGGTACTCAAGAGAAAGGGTGATAACGGTTTTTGCGTGTTCTGCAAGAGTAGTAGAAAAGGCGGTATGGGTTTTTAAGAGATAATCTGTTTGCTTGCTGAGGGCAATTGCTTGTTTTTGTTTTTCAATCTGCTCTTTGAGTAGCTGTAAAACTTTTTTGAGGCGAGCTACTCGATGTGCTAAAAACAGTTCTTGTTGTTCAAATTTTTTTGCAAGAAACCGTTTGCGCGCAAGAGATAAATTTTGTTCGCAGAGTGGACAGCTTGGGTTATCAGCATCATGGGCAAGGAGTTGTTTATGTCCGAGATTTTGCTGTTCTTGGGTTGCTCGTTTACCTTCTTGCACCCATTTTAAATAGAACATTTTTTGTCGTTCAAACTGTTTTTCAAGAGCGGCAGTATCATTAATTAATAACGTCGGATCGGCCATTTTTTGCAAGGATTCAATATTTTTTTGGCAGGCGTCTTGCTCAGCAATTATTGTAGCAATAGTTGTTTCTATTTCAATATGTCCCTTGCTTAGGGCGGTAAGTTCAGTGTTAAGTCGTTCGATGGCAAACTTTTTTTCTTGCAACTGTTGTTCATTTTGTAGCCGTAATCGGCCAGTACATTCTTGTTCTTCTGCGCGCATGCTCAAAAGTTTTTCTTTATGTTCGAGCAGTTCTTGATAAACGTTGTGGCAGGTAGCAAGTTCTTTGGCAAGTGCAGTTTTTTCAGCTTCTATTTTTTTTCTATCAGGTAACAATAATTGTTGTTCGTGGGTTTTTTTCCAATCAGTTACGTGAGTGCGGAAGGCGCATTCTTGTGCTTCCCGTTGTTTGACTGCTTGCTCATATTCAAAGTTAATAAGTTTAAAATCGGACTGTTTTTTAAACAGGGCAGTGCGCACTATTTCAAGTGCTGTTTTTTCTTCACAGCTCTCTTGTTCCTGCTTTGCAAGAGTAATAATGCGTAGGGTAGCTTCGTGCAATTTTTCTTTTACTGGAGCCAACTGTTCTGTTTCAAGCGCTAAATGCTCGCTTATTTTTGCCAGCTTTTCCTTTTCTTGGCTTAAAGTGCGTATTTTTTCCGCCGCAAGTTTTTTTGCTTTTTCATAGCGATTTAAACCAAGAATGTTAGCAAGAACATCTTTACGTTCTTTGGGTAATTTTTTTGAAAATTCATTTGCCTGGCCTTGACGTAGAAAAGAAGAATTAATGAATGCCTCATAATCCAAGCCAATCATTTGTTCAATTTTTTCTTGCGTTTTACGGATTGTTTTTTCGGTGAGTGATGAGTACGAATCGGTTTCCGCATTATAAGTACCAAAATCAACATAAGCACTAGGTTTGCCATACTTTGTCGAATACATACGGCGTACTCGATAACTCTGTCCATTGAAAATAAAATCTAGGGAGACCATCATGTCAGTTTGTCCAAGGCGTAATAATCCTTGATCTGGTTTTGATTGTGCGTTTACTTTTCTCGCTTGTCCCCAGATGGCCCAAGTGATTGCATCAAGAAGCGCAGACTTTCCATGACCGTTTTTTCCTGAAAGACAAATAAGGCGATAACGAGTAAAATCAATGACCTGTGGAGTGGAGCCATAACTGAGAAAATTTTGGATTGAGAGTTTGAGTGGGATCATGCGCGTTCCTTACTGCCTTTATGACTAATCTATACGTATATTGTAACAAAAAATAGGGAGTTTTCATGCAAGATCATATTTTTCGTATGTATGATATTCGAGGAATTGT
>CANNBR010000052.1 GCA_947502805.1 bacterium | reverse complement strand
ATTTTCGGATTGTAATGCGGCAGCTTGAGGGTATTTTTTAAAAGTACATATAATTACGTGTGGGCTTTGCGTGTAGGTGTTCATTGATGCCATACACAAAAAAATGAGAGTGCTTACTATTTTTTTCATCGCTGTCTCCGTCTTTTTCTTGATCTTAGTTAACAATTATCAGTGTAGCATGTCTTGTTTTTTTAAAAAAAGAGTTTTCATTTTTATATTAAATTTTTTAAAAAATAGAGCGTAAAATTTTTATTTGGATTATAAAACTTGAAGTATTTCTAAGTGTTTCTGGCCATAGTGCCTATAAATTGAATAAGCTCGTAGTTGATTTTTATTAATACATACTATTAAGAGGAGAAAGTGATTATGAAAAAGTTACTGAGTATTTTATTGTTTTCAGGTCTTTTAGTAGTAGAAGGAGGGCAAGAGGATTTAGAAGAAGAAATTCATCTGCAACAATTATATGATTTTAATCCCCATCTTCTACCGGTACATGAAGCTTTGCGCCTTGGTTCTACCTCTACTTCGGCAGCTACTATTTTATTAAATGCTTTTGGGCGGACTCTTGCTTTTTCTCCTAATGCATTATCTACCACTGTTGTGACGGCTGGTTTTGGGTATCAGTATAGTCCGCTAATAGGATCTAACCTTCCTAATTCTACGATTCAAACTGCTACGAACACACAAACTTCTTATGCAATGTTGTGTATGGCTCGTTATAATTATTTAACAGGGCTGCCAGATGTAACATTTAATCCTTTGGCTCGTGGTATTACTGGGGTTCCTAATAAAGGGTTTAAAGGGCAGGTAATTACTAATTTTGGCAGTAATACGTTTCCTCTTAGATTGGTGATTCAGCTTGGTGATTTAACGAATGGCCCAACGGGACAAAAGATAATTATTGTTGGTTATAGTTATTTGATCACCACTAGCCCAGCAAATAACCGCTATGCAGTTTTTTTAGCAAAGTATAATTGGGATGGCAGTTTAGACACCACATTTAACTCTAAGGGGGAGGTTCCAGGGGTAGTTGTTACTCCTGTTTCAAAAATACCTGCTAGTACCCATTTACATTCAGGTATTGTTGATCAAGGCTTTGCGCTTGCCTTGCAAGCTGATAATAAGATCGTGGTAACTGGTTCGGCATCAGGGCAGCTTTTTGTTCTGCGATATAATAATGCAGTAACGGTTCCTGCTACTGCTGGTACGCTTGATACGACATTCAATCCTGCAGGTATTACCTATGATTTTAATAAAATTAAGCCTACAAAAATCATTGGCAATACGTCTCCTGGAATATTTATTTGTAGTATTTTAGGAAGAAGAACAGTTTCAAATACAGGGCTTTCACTTATTGGATACGATTGCGGGTATGCGATAGCGGTTCAGCCAGATGGTAAAATTGTGGTTGCAGGCACGGGAGCAAGCTTAATCGTTGCTCAGAGCGCTACTGTTTTTGCTACTAGTATTCCAACACTTGTTACTAATCCTAACAGTCGTGGCCCGAATCAAATTATTTTGCTGCGTTTAACTTCTACAGGGATTCCTGATTCTACATTTGGTCAGATTACCAATGGGGTAGGGTCTGGTGTTCAAACAACAAAATTAGTGGGCTTTGATGATCGAGCATATGCGCTTGGATTGCAACCAGATGGTAAAATTGTCGTAGCAGGAACGTCGAGTGATGTATCTCTGAATTATGCTATGGCAGTTGTTCGCTATACGGTAAGTGGGGTTATTGATAAAATATTTGGTGGGTATCAATATGGTAGTTCGAGCGTGGTGACAGATGGTCCAGATGGTCCAGTAAATTTAGAGGGCAAGGTTCGTTTATACGTTTTGAATACCGCACAATCTAACAGTCCTTTTGCAGTGGCAAATTCATTGACGATACAGCCAGCTCCTGGAAATGAAATTGTGATAGCTGGGTATAATTCCTACGCTATTTTTTCAAATAGATTTACGATGACTGTTGCCCGGCTTTTACCATCAGGTAAATTAGATATTACTTTTAATCCTACGGGGATCCCACAAGGTTACTCCCCTTCGTATAATCCTATCCCCTCAAGTTTTACTATTCCTATTCAAAAAGGAGTACAAACAATTTCAGTACAAGGTCAGTATGATCAAGCCTATGAGGTTGCGCTTCAGCCTCCATTGCCTTTTCCTGCTGCCCAGACTCAAAAAATAGGACTTGTTGGTTCAAGTTGGGATACGAGCGCTACAAAACAGCTCTATGCATTTGCTGTTGCTCGATTACTTCCCAATGGTGTAGTTGATACTTCTTTGAGTGCGACCTTTACGAACAAAAGTTTTTTTCATGAACAGTTATTGGATGAAGAAAATGAGCACGATTTTCATGGAGGAAAACATTATTTTCGTTTATTTACTCCTGAGGAAAATTAATAGGTAAGAATGAGGTAGATTTTGCAGTTGCTCGCTTTTATTATTTTGTCTATCTTTGAATGCACTTGTAACTTAATGCAGTTGCAAGTGCATTCAAGGTTTTCAAAGGGAGTTACTAAGTGAAAAAAAATATTTTTAGTAGCTACATGACTGGTATAAAAGACCAAAGTCATGGTGAAGGTTTTTCTAAAATTTTGAGCTATTTTTTCCCTGAATTTGTAACTGCTGTAATACTTTATTCTTTACCTCTCTTAATTGATGCGCGCTGGATTGCTCATCTGCAGTCAACTTCCGCCTATGCAACATTAGGTATTACCAATACGCTTTTACATTCGATTATTAAAATAGCAGAAGGGCTTTCTGTTGGTACTATCGTAATGACAGGGCAGCTTAATGGTAGGGGAGAAGTAAAACAGGTTGGTAGAGCGGTTATTAATGCTTTTTGGACAACAGTTATTGTTGGGTTAGTTGTTTCTACTGCTTTATATTTTGGAGCTTATCATTTGTATGAATGGTATCGTTTACCAGATGCTATGATTGTGCTTGGAGTTCCTTTTTTAAAAGTACGCGCGATTGGTATATTTTTTACCTTTGTTTATTTTGCTTTAATTGGTTTTATGCGTGGCATAAAAGATACAAAAACCCCAATGATGATTTTTATTGTTGGATGCATCTTATTTTTATTTTTTGACTATGCGTTGATTTTTGGTGCATTTGGTTTTCCAGCGCTTGGCCTTATGGGATCTGCTATTGCTTCAGTGATCCAATCGGTAATAATGTGTGTGTTAGCGCTCTATTATGTGATGAGAAATAAGGCACTTGCACAGTATCAAATACATTTTTTTTCTGCATTTACTTCTACAAAATCAATTTGGGAACTATGCAAATTGAGTGTGCCAGTGGTGATCGATAAAGCAGCACTTTCTTGGTCGTATGTATGGCTTGGCTATTGCTTAGCTCCTATGGGTACTTGTGTCCTTGCAAGTTTTTCTGTGGTGAAGGATTTAGAGCGTTTTGCGCTTCTCCCTGCTATCGCTTTTGCCCAAGTTATTACGTTATTGGTGAGTAACGATTACGGAAAGCGTGATTGGGAAGGTATAAAGACGAACTGTAAAAAAATAATTTTTATGTCATCAATTTCTGTTCTTAGTATTTTGTATCTGTGTTCATTGTGGCCTTCAGATATTATTAAAATGTTTGATTTTAAGGGTGAATTCACTGTTTTTGCAGCAAAAATGTTCCCGGCGGTGAGTATACTTGCCTTTTTTGATGTGTTACAATTAATACTTGCTGGAGCGTTACGCGGAGCGGCAAACGTGCAAACGGTGATGTGGACACGTCTTTTGGTGTGTGCTGGTTTCTTTGCTCCTTTGTCATACTATGTTTCAAGGATTGACACCCCACATATCTTGATAAAATGCATTCTGGTATACAGCTGTCTGTATATTGGCAATGCGGTAATGGGTCTTTTATATATTCGAAGATTTCGAGCAGAAGCTTGGAAAAATAAAACAATAGAGGTAGACGCATGAGTATTTCTAGAGAAGAAGCATTAAAAATAGCTTACATTTCTCGTATTTCATTAGAAGAGCATGAGATTGAATCGGTTCTCAAACAGCTTACTGAAGTGCTGGCATATGCTCAGCGTGTACAGGATTTGGCAACTGAGCTTGATGAACAGCCTTCACATAAAAACATAAATGTTATGCGTAATGATGTAGTGGCTCCTTCTGACTCTGAAATAGTATTATCACGTGCCCCTGAACGAGAAGAAAACTACTTTGTTGTTCCTCGTATTCTTGATACCAAATAAAGGTTTCTTTTCATGAATAAGTATTCATTTTCAACGATAGAAGTATTAAAAAATGCTCTTGCAGCCAAAGAAGTTTCTGCACCAAATCTTGTTGATCTTGCGCTTGAACGTGCAAAAAAACTTGAAGTATTATGTGCAGTTATTGAAACGTTTGATAAGGAGTCGATCTTAAAAGATGCCTCACAAACAGGACGGCTTGCAGGGATCCCTGGGTATATCAAAGACAATATCTGTCAAAAAGATCGCATTACTTCTTGCGCTTCAAACATTCTTAGAGATTTTCGTTCAACCTATGATGCGACTGCAGTTTCTCGGTTAAAAAAAGAGGGTGCACTGTTAATAGGGCGTACTAATATGGATGAATTTGCTATGGGCAGCTCTGGTGAAACATCCGCCTTTGGTAAAACAAAAAATCCATGGGATTTTGAATGTGTACCTGGTGGATCAAGTAGCGGTTCGGCTGCTGCTGTTGCCGCAGGGCTTGCGTCTTGGGCACTTGGCTCTGATACCGGTGGGTCAGTAAGACAACCTGCTGCTATGTGCGGCCTGGTTGGTATGAAGCCTACTTATGGGTTGGTATCTCGCTTCGGGTTGATTGCTTATGGATCTTCTTTAGATACGATTGGGGTTTTAACCCGTACAGTTTATGACAATGCGCTCATATTTTCGATTATTGGTGGTCATGATGAAAAAGATTCTACTTGTTTAAAAACTGAACCAAAAGATTATACAAAAGCGCTTACTGGTCAGATTAAAAAGGGATTACGTATTGGTATAGTTCAAGACGGTATTGATGCAAAAGGGTTGAATCCTGAAATTCGTCAGGCAACGCTTGATGCTCTTAAGGTTTTTGAATCTAAGGGGGCTACGATTCATCCTATTTCAATAAAATCACTTGAGTATTGCGCTGCTTCTTATTTTGTTATAAGCCGTGCTGAAGCTGCTTCAAACCTTGCTCGTTTTGATGGTGTTCGTTATGGAACTCGTGTTCCAGGTAAAAACCTTCTTGAAATGTATGAAAAAACTCGCTGTCAGGGTTTTGGACAAGAAGTTAAAACACGTATCTTAATGGGAAATTACGTTCTTTCTGTTGGGCATGCAAGTCAGTTTTATGACAATGCTCATCGTGTGCGTCGTGCTATTCGTAAAGAAATGCAAGATGCTTTTGATTCTGTTGATCTTTTAGTGATGCCAACACATTCGGTTCCTGCCTTTAAAACAGGTACGTATGATAACGATAAATTGGCAATGGATTTACAGGATTACTTTACTGCACCGGTAAATCTTGCTGGTGTTCCTGCTATTTCTATACCTATTGGTTTTACCAAAGATAATAAACCATTAGGTATGCAGTTGATCGGGCCGCATTTGTCTGAAGAACTTATCTTTCAAACAGGACATGCTTATCAGCAAGAAACCAATTGGCATATGAGAACCCCAAACCTTTAATGGCTATCTGAAAACAAAACTATTGCTCTTTCCTGAAGTAAAGCTTTATAGTGGTCTTTAACAAGACAGGTATAAATCTCGGGGGAGAGGGCATGGGAAAAATTTTAAGCAGTCTTTTTGTTTTTTTGCTACCAATGGGGATAGATGCTCAAAGGCAAAGGTTTACAGATCAAATGGTACAAGAAACTGATCTAGAAGAAGTTCAAGAGCACGATTCTGGTAGAGATACTCAAGAACAGCTAGATGATAAAGATACTGATGATTCTCAAAAATCTAAAAATTATTTCGAAGGCCGAACAAAAGAAGAGCGAACGCTGCTTGCTCGTTGGCCAGGTTGGCATGATTACATGCGCTGTTTCTTTGTTGATACGGTAGACGTTTGGAAAAATCTTTTTTCTCAAAGTTCTATGCATGTAATAAGTGCGCTCATTCCTTTATATCTTTCTACTCGCCAAGCAAATCATGCGATTCATAAGCATTTTTATAATTCAATAAATCATGAAA
>CANNBR010000051.1 GCA_947502805.1 bacterium | reverse complement strand
GTGCGTGAAATAAGAAGAATTTTTTTTTATAAGATTTTGGAGGAGAGAGTGAGATTCGAACTCACGATCCGATTAAGGATAACGGTTTTCAAGACCGTCGCAATCGACCACTCTGCCATCTCTCCCCGAATTTATGCTGTTTTCAACTCTAATGAGTTGAGTAAAACTTAGACTCATTCATCTCTTTTATAAAATGAATGGTGCGCCCAGAAGGAGTCGAACCTACAACCTTCAGATCCGTAGTCTGACGCTCTATCCAATTGAGCTATGGGCGCCTATCTTTTTTTACAGCATGCTATTTCAAATTTTCTTACCATTTCGGTTGGGATCTACCATTTATTTTGTAGAAAATAAATGGTGGAGAGGACGAGATTCGAACTCGTGATCCAGCTTCCGCCAGAAACTTGCTTAGCAGGCAAGCGCTTTAGACCGCTCAGCCACCTCTCCCTTATTGTGTTTTCATTTAGTGTTGATAAGGTTATAAAAGGATACGGAATTCACCTATTAATGCAAGTTTTCTCGTTAATAAAATGTGGAGTAGTTGCTATGGCATTGGTTTTTGATGTAAAAGTAATACCTTCTTCGGGTTCCTTTGGCTTTTTTAGAGATAAAAATGGTGAGCTTAAATGTCATTTAAAAAGTGCACCTGAAAAAGGGCAGGCTAATAGAGAGTTGCTAAAAGGCTTAGCAAAGCTTCTCAAAATTCCTCAAAATGATATTGAAATTATTACAGGTGAAATCATTCGTAATAAAAAGATAAAAATTCATACAGATCTTAGTTTAGAGCAACTTTGTGCTTGTTTGAATATTTCAATTCAGGTGGAGCTTTTTGTTTAAAAACACTTAGATTCTTGATGAATAATTTCTTATTTAAGTAGGGTGAAAAGCACTTTGTTTTTTAAAAGGAGAATATATGAAAAAAGTACTAGTAATGTTTGTTGCGCTTTCTTGGCATTTTGGGATAACGGCATCTGCTTCTCTTCCTGTTCTTTCTCAGGAGTTGGATATTTTGATCGTCGAGCTTAATGATTTATCAGGGCAATTGTTAGCAGATGCTTCTGAAAAAAAAATGAACTTGATTATTTTGCCATTTTTCAATTGGTTTTCGGGAATTAATACAACCAATAAAAAGAATCCTAACACTCTGACATCGGATCAAATAGCTGAATATAATCGTCTTTTTATTAAATACACAAAGATTTATGGTTCAGGCGATGAGCTTTATGATTACTATAATTTTGGAAAAATTTTTCTGACATTTATTAATAAGGTAAATATTTTTAATGTAGATCTTTTTGTTCTTGGCGCAAAAGATGTAAATGAGGTTGTAGCAAGCAAGCTTTCTCAATCAATACTTACTCATGCGACTGATTATATGGCAGCGTTTTCTCTTTGTATGGATTTTCCAAAGACGGCTCAAAAAGGGTTTAAAAAGCCATTTTCTTATTCTTTGAGAGACGTTTATGCTGAAATTACTGCGTTTGCCCAAAAAATAATTTCTTTTAAGAATCAAATTGTTGTTTCGCCAGTAGTGCCACTAGTTACTCCGCCAGTAGTGCCACTAGTTACTCCGCCAGTAGTGCCACTAGTTACTCCGCCAGTAGTGCCACTAGTTACTCCGCCAGTAGTGCCACCAGTTACTCCGCCAGTAGTGCCACCAGTTACTCCGCCAGTAGTGCCACTAGTTACTCCGCCAGTAGTGCCACCAGTTACTCCGCCAGTAGTGCCTGCTCACTCTTTTATTCTGAAAAACTTTGGGGACAGTCAATTAAGCTCTTCTTCTTTTGATCTAACAGCATCGCTTGAGGCTTTTAGAAAAACGTATACACAGTCGGATGTTTTTTATTCCGAATACGAAATGTGGGCAGCCTACGTGCCTACGCGCTATTGGGAATTAAAACTTCTTGCTGGTGAGGCTAAAGCTGCGAATGCATTTTCTTTTACCTATTTGAACGTTTTTACGCCTGCTTATACTAAAAATAGCAACTCATTGAGTGACCCTTATGCGGCTCAATTAGTTGCTATGGCATTAGAGTTTTCAGTTGCCTATGCTATTGTTCAGTTAGATGCTATTAAAAATGATAATGAACTGTATGGATAGAAAGATTTTTGTTTGACGGATTGCCTGTTATTCATTACTCTTTTACCTATTCTTTTGTACGCCGGGATGGCGAAATTGGTAGACGCACGGGACTCAAAATCCCGCGGTAGTAATACCTTGCCGGTTCGAGTCCGGCTCTCGGCACCATCTGAATAGCATACCCATCAATTCTAGGAGAGTAGAAAACGATGAAAAGCGACTGTGTGTTTTGTAAAATCATCGCGGGCGATATACCTGCACAGGTGGTAGCTGAAAATGCTGAAGTTATCGTGATTAAGGATATCAATCCTCGTGCTCCTCTCCATTATCTTATCATTCCAAAAAAACATGTTCCCGATATTAGTTATTTAACGCCTGATGATCATCAGTTGGCAGGATCTCTGCTTATGATGGCGCAAGAATTATCTCAGCAAGATCCAAATGCTCGTGAGTTTAGGCTTATTAGTAATAATGGAGCAACGGTTGGGCAAGTTGTGTTTCATATACATCTTCATTTTTTGGCTGGCAAAGTTCTGTCCTGATTTTTGCAGTGAGCTAATTCTATTTTTTGCCTTATATTTTTTTAAAATGAGTGTGGAATCGTTTAGTTGATTGCGTTTTTCTTTTTGTATCCTGTAATCTTATTATTTCAAGGGTTAAGGGGATCCGGGAAAAAAAGGGCAGGACTGATGAGATTATTACACTACACGATTATTATTTGGATGGGGCTTGTACAAGCAGGTGAGCCATTCCCTCTTATTGAGCGACTAAAGCCAGTTGAGCTATCAAAGCCAGTTGAGCTATCAAAGCCAGTCACACCAAGGCCAGTCGCACCAAGGCCAAAGCCAGTTGAGCTACCAAAGCCAGGTGAATTAAAGCCAAGGCCAATTGATCCACTAAAGCCAGGTGAATTAAAGCCAGGTGAGAAACCTCCAGTAAAACCGATTCATACTGATCCAATTGTTGTGCCTGTTGATGCTGGGATTAAGCCTTCTTCTGTAATAGCATTACAAGAACAGGAGTTGGAAAAAAAGAAGTTACAAGAAGAAGCGGTGGCCAATACTTCTACTCTTATTGGTAAAGCGCAGGAGTTTATAAAAAGTTTGAATTTAGGGACATTAATTGTCAATGCAGCGACTGATGCAGCTACTGACGCAGCTACTGACGCAGCGACTGATGCAGTGAAAAGCTCTCCTCTAGGTAAGGCATTAATGGGTGTTTTGAGTGCAGTGAGAAAAGCAGAAGATTCATTTCAAGGAGCAATACAAGCAGGAATTACTAAAAGAAATTCTTTAGCAAGCGCTCAATATCAGAATCTTTTTAAAGAATTACAATCACTTAAGCAAGGTGCAATGAAATTTGCATTTAAAGTTAATTATGAAAAATCAATGGCACAGCAAGATAGGTTAACTATGCAGGCATTGGCGAATCTTCAAAATAATTTGTCTAAAGAATCGTCCTCTACAGGCAATTATTTAGACAAATCTATTTCTGACATAATAAATTCTTTGAAAAGTAATTCTTTGAGTGATGAAGATTCATTTCAAGGATCAGAAATTGATTATTTAATTGATCAAATTATTGATAGCAGTTTAGATCAAAAAGATGATCAATTAACTGGCTGTATTGCGGCATCAAGTAGAATGGGAATAATGGAAAGTAAGATCACATCTATGTCAGCTCTGCTAAAACTTAAAAAAATGCCATTATTGCTTGATGGATATAAAAAGGTTCTTGAAGATATCGAAGATGATTTTAAGTCTTTATCATCAGAAAGTATAAAAAAATGTTTTAACGTTAAAGCGAAGAGATTATCTCTTTCGAAAAAAATTACACATTTAAAAAATCAAATTAATGCTTTGCAGAAATAAATTGATTATGAGCAAAATAAATCTGATTTAAAACATAAAAAAACAACATGCTTAACTTTTTCTCCCTTTATCTTTCTGATAGAGTGTTACATCTAGTGTGTTCGCCTTACTTTAAAAGATGAAACTATGTCTATAGCTACTGTTTTATGTGCAATTATTTTTTCAATTTTTTCTACAAGTGTTTTAACCTATATTGCTATGGCAACTCCCATTGGCCCGTGGATGGGGCCGACACTCGCATTGTTTGGAGTTTTTTTAGCACGTTTTTTTCGTTCATTTACTTCAGAAAAAATTATATACTCAGCAGTTGCAGGCTCTTTAGGTGGCATTATGGCAACTGCATTTGGATTTTCATTTCCTACGATCTATTTTTTAAATAAGCCTTTTTTCCAAGAATGGATTACTACACCATTTTCTTTTATTGGATCTATTGCTCTTATTGCATGCGCAGCGGGAGTTTTAGGTTTGTGGGTTGCATCATTGACTGCTCGAACACTTTTGCAAGAGCAGCAACTGGTTTTTCCTGTTGGTGTGTTGGTGTATAAAATTACAAGCGCTCTTGATAGTAAAAGTAGTCTTCGGCAATTAATAGGTGGTTTTACGGCAACAGTAGCGTATTGCCTTGCGCAGGGAACTTACTGGTTTCAAGTACGGTGTATTCCTGCAATAGTGACACTTACTCCTTCTTATAAAATAGGATGGATTTCGCTTCCTGCAGTTCAATTTACTATGGGTCTTATGCCGATGTTATGGGCGATTGGATTTATTGCAGGCAGTATGATAACTGTTCCTTTGCTTGTAGGCACACTAAGCAAAATTTTCATTGTTGATCTTATTAATAAATGGTGGTTTCCTACAATTTCACTATCTGATTTTTTGTTTGCTTTTTGTAGTGGGATGATAGTAATAGGAGCGGTTTCCAGCCTTCTTACTATGCCAAAACAGTTGTTTGAATTTATTAAAAAAATGGTAAAAAAAGATACTAAGGTAGCAACTGATGCGACCTTGATGTATACAGCAGTTCCTGTTTTTGCATTGGTTGCAGTAATGTTTTGGTGGTTTAAATTTTCTTTTTTATCTCAACTGTATATTACCGTTTTTTCAATGATTTGTGCTTATCAGATTGCAGTTTTTGCAGGTCGTGTTGGCCTTGCTCCCTTAGGGAGATTTGCTACCTTTGTAATGGTTCCCGGAATTATTATTTTTGGGCTTGATCCATTACAGATTACTATTCTGGCAACGTTTGTAGAGGCATGTGGAGGGGTAGCGACCGATGCACTTTTTGGCAAAAAAGCGGGCATGCTTGCAGGGTTAGATCAAGGGAAAATTACCCGTTATCAAGTGCTCGGTATTATCGTCTGTTCGCTCACGGTTGGTGTAGTTATGTGGGTTCTTGTTACTCATTTTGAATTGGGCTCAGAAACATTGTTTGCAGAACGTGCGCAAGGGCGTGCTTTGTTGGTAAGTGCAGCAAGCTTTAATTATTATGTACTTGCCTGTGGAGCGGTGTATGGTCTTATTTTGAAAAAGTTTGGATTTAATCCAATGCTTGTTCTGGGTGGTCTTTTGATGCCACTTTCATTGACTCTTGGTCTTGTTCTTGGTGGTCTTTCTTCTTCGCTTATCGGCAAAGAAGTTGACTATGAACCATTGTGTTCAGGTATGTTTGCAGCAAATTCTTTGTGTATGGTTTTCCAAGCATTGCTATGAGATAATTAGCTGATATTTTTTTTGAAAGAACCATTTTCTTTCTCTTGCCTATACCCCAATTTTTTATAGAATTCTTCAGAGCTTTTAAGTGAATCTAGTTGTATAGTTTTGCAATCAGGTGTTTTTTCTAGAAAGCTCATGAGAGCTCTTCCAATCCCCTTTTTTTGGTATTCAGGGTCTATGGCAAGAAAATGAACATAAAGTTCCGAAGTATCCATTTCGTAAATAACGGTGCCAGCAAGAACCTCTCTTGGCGTGTAGGCACTTACCCAAAAATTATCTTCCATGCCTGTATGAGCGCCTCGATAAAGAACTTTTTTGAGTAAGCTAATTTCTTGCTCTAAAGATTTTTTCGGCATTCTATAGTGAGTAGGATTGTGAACAATACTGAGTGTTATTTCTTGACTATTGAGAAGGGTCAATGTTTGCAGGGGTAAGGTTGGTATATCTTCTGATGGTCTTGCATAATGTGCTGCCATTCGCTCTTCCATGGAATATGAATAGGCAGTTGTTAGTAATAAACTAATAATGACCGTTATTTTTAATAATAATTTCTTTTTCATTTGATTATCCATTTTAAGGTTCAATAATTGCTGAATAAGTGCTTATCTGATGAGCTCTAAGCATATAATCATCTGAAGTATTAAGTTTTTTTATTATATGCTTATCTGATGAGCTCTAAGCATATAATCATCTGAAGTATTAAGTTTTTTTATTATA
>CANNBR010000050.1 GCA_947502805.1 bacterium | reverse complement strand
AATAAGCTTGTCGTAATCAATTTCTTTACCAACACGAGTTTTTTCTATTTCAAAAGTAACTTTTGCAACAGGTGAAAACATCGCATCCAAATAAATTCGACCGTCTTCTTGAAGAGTAACCCCTTCTGGCCACTGCGCAGGACGATACCCACGACCAGGCTCAACAAAGAACTCTATTTCCAGAGATCCACCTAAAGCTACTTGAGCAATAACATGGTCACCATTAACAAGCTCTAAATTGCTGTCAGCTTTAATGTCAGAAACTCTTAAAGTCCCTTCCTTATCAACACTCACAGTCATTTTTCCTGGTTTTCCATCCTTGCTACGAACAACAATTTGCTTGATGTTCAAACAAAGTTGCATCACATCTTGTACAACACCAGGAAGTACAGAAAATTCATTGTTAACACCCTTAATAATAATGGATGTTACTGCAGCCCCTTCAATTCCTCCAAGTAGTACACGACGAAGTGCATTACCCAAAGTGATTCCAAATCCCGGTTCAAGTGGCTGTGCAACAAATTCCCCGAACGATTCAGTCAAGGCTTTTTTATCCCACGATAAACGTGGAATCGTTAATGGTTGATAGTCTTTACTCATGTATGGTCCCCACACGCATCTTAGCTATTAATTCTTCTACGAAATCTTCGAGTACAACTCAACAATCAAATGTTCTTCGATAGGCACTTGAATGTCTGCTCTTACAGGGAAGCGTAAAATTTGACCTTTACGATCCTTCTTATTCAATTCAAGCCATTCCGGTACTTTAATACCGATATTAAGACGCTTATCAACAACTTGTTCAAGAAACTTAGTTTTTGAAACAACATTATCAACCAATGACACAACATCACCAATACCTACTAGGAAAGAAGGAGAATATACCTTTCCATCATTAACTAGTACGTGACCATGAGCAATAATCTGACGCGCTTGACGGCGAGTAACAGACAATTTAAGACGGTAGATAACGTTATCAAGGCGACGTTCAAGAAGGCTCAAAAGGTTTTCACCTGGTGCGCCTTGTTGCTGTATAGAAGCATTGTGGAAAAAACGACGGAATTGTTTTTCACGCATTCCGTACATTTCTTTTACTTTTTGCTTTTCTTGAAGTTGCTTACCGTATTCAGACAACTTACGTTGACGTTTTTCGGAAGCTTTTTGTTCAATCTTGTTTTCTTTACCAGTGGTTGCCGTTACTTTTACATTCTTTTTATTCATAAAATTTCCCATTCACCTGTCAGTTATACTCTGCGTTTCTTTGGAGGACGACAACCATTGTGAGGTAGAGGAGTAACATCACGCAAAATGGAAATAGAAAAACCAGAAGATTGAAATGCTCTCACAATAGAATCACGACCGGATCCTGGTCCTTGAAGATTAACTTCCAAAGTACGAACACCAAAGTTTGCCATATCTTTAGCAAGCGTGGTGCCAACCTGAGTAGCTGCAAACGGAGTACCTTTACGGGCACCTTTGAAACCAAGTTTTCCTGCGCTGCAACGCAACAGTACTTCACCTTCTGGGTTGGTAATAGAAACCAAAATATTGTTGAAGGAAGATTTAACGTGGGCAATTACGGTTTCAATACGTACTTTTTTATGTTTTTTTGATTTTTGCTTATATGCCATGCGTTACACCTTATTTCTTAGTAACTTTGCGTTTTAATGCAACAATATTTGTCGATCTACGAGGTCCCTTACGAGTACGCGCATTAGTTTTTGTACGTTGTCCTCTTACTGGCAATCCTCTTTTATGACGAAGCCCACGGTAAGAACCGATTTCTTGGAGACGACGAATATCTAAAGAAATAGATTTACGCAATTCACCTTCGGTTTTGTACTGTGTTGTTACTTCCTTTTGGATAGCACCAACTTGATCATCACTCAGATCTTTAACACGAATGTTAAGGTCGATCTTAAGTTTTTCTAAAATATCGCGTGAACTTTTAATACCGATACCAAACACATAAGTTAAACCGAATTCGATTCTCTTATTATATGGTAAGGTTACACCTTCTATACGTGCCATAGCACAATACTCCTGATTACCCTTGTCTTTGTTTATGACGTGGATTCTTTTTACAGATAATGCGAACTACTCGCCCACGTTTAACAACACAACAATCGTTACAAATTTTTTTAACAGATGTTTTTACTTTCATAGCGTCCGCTTTCTCTTTTTACTTAATTCTTATACCGAAGCACAATTCTTCCACGACCTAAATCATAAGGAGAAAGCTCCAATGCAACACGATCTCCTGGAAGAATCTTGATGTAGTTCATACGCATCTTGCCGGATACATGCCCTAAAACAACATGCCCACCCTCTATCTCCACTCTAAACATAGCATTTGGCAACGTCTCACGAACAATTCCATCTACTTTGATCACATCTTCTTTTTGTTTTTTTGGTTCCATCACAGTCCTACCTCCCCATTATTTTCTAAACGAGTTAGAATTTTCGGCCCGTTGTCGGTCAAAACCACTGTATCTTCAACATGTGCAGCCAAACTTTTATCCTTTGTCTTAACGGTCCATCCATCACCAGTTATGTACACTTCATAAGATCCCGCAGTTATCATTGGCTCTAGAGCAAAAGCCATACCAACTTGAAGTAAAGGACCTTGTCCTGACTTACCGTAATTAAGTATTTCAGGCTCTTCATGCATACGCTTACCAATACCATGACCCGCAAAATCACGAACAACGCCAAACCCCTGCGCTTCAACCTTCTGCTGAATTGCTGCAGAAATATTAGTTAGCCTTGCGCCAACTTTCATCTGAGCTATTCCCGCATCCAAAGATTCTTGAGCAGTTTTTACTAATTTTTCGCCACTATTCTCTTTTTTTTCTACAAAAAAACATCGTGCCATATCCGCACAATACCCTTGATACGAAGCACAGATATCAACTTTAACCAAATCTCCATAGGCCAACTTCGTCTTTTCAGAAGGAACCCCATGAACAACTTCATCATTCAAGGAGATGCAACTACTGTGCTTATACCCCATGTACCCCTTGGTACAAGAAATAAGCCCCTGTTGCGACAATTTTTGACTCAATATCGTATCAATCTGAAGCGTGCTCACTCCAACCAACAGTTCTTTTTCTATTTCAAGACATATTTCAGCCAAAAAATTTCCTGCCGTTTCCATCTTACGTATCGCAAGCTTATTCTTAATAAGAATCATGTAGTTCCAACGTGCTTAAGAAAGCTTTCAAAAACTTCTAGACTTCCTCTATTGCCATCTATCACATGAACAACATACCCAACATTTTTGTAAAAACTTGTAAGTTTCTCACAATGCAAATGATAGGTCGCAAGGCGAGCAGCAACAACTTCTGCCTTATCATCGCTTCTTTGAATCAAAGGAGAAGCGCAAAAATCACACACTCCATCAACACAAGATTTTAATTTTTCAATTCGCGCTGAAAAAACAGCCTGGCACGCTTTGTTAGAACAAACTAACCGAGCACTAAGTCGCTCAATTATTTCATGATCAGGAACACGAAGTTCTATGATAATAAGTTTAATTTGCTCATAATTTTCATCAAAAAATTTCAAAAAACCAATAGCTTGCACCACTGTTCTTGGAAAACCGTCAAGAATCAAAGCATCTGTATTTTTTATCTCTTGCTCAATCCACTGCTTACCCATATCGATAATCACATCATCCGAAACAAGTGTACCAGATTTTAAAGCAAAATCTATCTGCTGACCAAGCGGCGTCCCCTCTGAAACATGCTTTCGGCATAAATTACCAGTTGAAAGTTGCTTCCAGCCAAAACTTTCAATACAGAGACGAGAAAGAGCTCCTTTACCTGAGCCCGGAGCTCCCAAAAATACTATGATTTTTTTCGTGGAATTCAACGGTTGTTTCCTTTAATTGATTTAATTCTGCCCGAAGTCAAAAATCCCTCATAATTACGCTCAATCAAGTACGACTCGATCTGTGAGGAAGTTTCCAATCCAACACCAACCACAATCAAAAGAGCGGTTCCGCCCAATTGAAAAGGCATAGTTACCATTGCACTCAAAACATTAGGCAAAATAGCCAACACGCCCAAGTAAATAGCTCCAACTAACCCAAGACGAGTCAATACAAAATCAAAAAATTCTGCTGTGTTTTTACCAGGACGAACATTAGGAACAAATCCACCACTCTTCTTAATATTATCTGCAAGTTCAGTTGGATTAAAAACTAAAGCTGTATAGATGTAATAGAAAAATACGATAAGAACAAACTGTAACGCATTAAACAAGAATCCTGTATCAACAAGCTTCTGAGTAACGAGAGAAAAAAATTTGTACTTATTTGCAAGCATTCCCGCAATTCCACGTGGCACACCTAAAATCGATGAAGCAAAAATAACAGGCATAATCGACGCATTATTAATCTTAAATGGAATATAGGTGCTTTGCCCACCAAATACACGGTTTCCTACAATACGACGAGCATACTGAACAGGAATCTTACGTTCACCTTTTTCAAGAAAAATGATGCATGCAGTTACCGCTATAAAGAAGAATAAAATGAAAAAAGCTACAATCGTATCCAATTTTGCTGTTTGTACCGCATGAATTGTCTTAATGACATAATCAGGAAATTTCGCAACGATACCCGCAAAGATGATCATAGAACCACCACTGCCAACACCGAATAAAGAAATCTGGTCCCCAAGCCACATAACAGCCATAGATCCAGCTGATAAAGACAGAACAAACAAAAATCTAAATACCCAACCAGGATCAACTATCAACCCATATGACTCAAGACCGCCAACATAGATAAAGCCCCATACGACGCTTAATGCCAAGGCAAGATACTTGGTATATTGATTAATAACCTTTCTTCCATACTCTCCTTCTTTAAGCAACTGCTCAAATTCAGGAATGGTAAAACCTAAAATTTGCATCATGATAGATGCAGTAATATAAGGCATAATACCAAGAGCAAACAAGGTACACTGTCCCAATGCTCCACCAGAAAAAACATCTAAATACGAAAGCAATCCGCTCAATTTGCTCGCCTGTTGCATGAATTCATGCAACTTGTTAACGTTTACCCCAATAACAGGAATATACGTACCAACGCGATATACAATAAGTACACCCAACGTAAATAACAGTTTTTTTCTCAGCTCAGGAATACGAAACATATTCCCAAAATTCCTAAAAATGATCACTACTTTATCCCTTTTTTATAAGGCAAGCCTCACCGCCACACGACGCAATTACTTGAGCCGCAGAAGCGCTATATGCATCAACAACAATACGCAGCTTTTTAGAAAGCGTACCCGTTCCCAAAACCTTCACAAGTTCTCGAGAATTTTTTGCAAGTCCTTTTTCAACAAGACTTTCTTTTGTAACTTCTTGTCCAATAGTAAAACAACGTTCTAATTGGTCCAAAGTAACAAGCGTAAAGAATTTCTTAAATTCATTATTATTAAATCCACGTTTTGGTAGACGACGATGCAAAGGCATTTGACCACCTTCAAATCCAGGACGTAATTTTCTTCCTGCACCTGAACGAGCTTTTTGCCCTTTAGTACCCTTACCGGATGTACCGCCTCGAGAACCACCGCGACCAACACGCTTGCGTTTGCGACACAGCGCAACGCGATTACTTAGTAGAGTTTGAGTTTCCATGGCTTCCCTTTATGATTTGTTCAGCAGTTTTCCCTCTTGCTTGCGCAACATGACGCAATGAACGAAGTTTTGCTAATGCATTAAGTGCTGCTTTTACAACGTTCATACGATTTGATGCACCCAAGGACTTCGCAAGAACATCCTTAACGCCAAGTGCTTCCATAATCGAACGAACTGCACCACCTGCGATTACCCCAGTTCCCTTAGAAGCAGGACGCATAAGAACAGTACTTGATCCATGGTTACCGACAACATTGTAAGGAAGCGTTGATCCACGAAGTGGAATTTGTATGAGATTCTTACGAGCTCTATTTGTTGCCTTAGTAATAGCAGCCGCGGCTTCGCGACTTTTACCTTGCGCAACGCCTACAGACCCATTCTTATCACCAGTAACTACAAGAGCTGAAAACGCAAAACGCTTCCCACCCTTAGTAACTTTAGTAACACGACGAACGGTGATGACATAGTCAACCATCGTAGGAGCTTCTTTAATCATTTCATCTTTTAAATGTTCAGACATTATTTTTATTCCTTAATATCCTACCAAACTATCTTAAAACTGTAGGCCGCCTTCGCGAGCTCCCTCAGCAAGGGCTTTCACACGTCCATGATAGAGAAATCTTCCTCTATCAAAAGACACTTGTTTTACACCTTGTTCTAAAGCAAGCTTTGCCAACTCTTTACCAACACTTTTTGCTATATCAGTTTTTGAACCCTTCACGTCAAGGACGAGAGAGGAACAGCTGACAAGAGTTTTATGTTGAACATCATCAATAATTTGAGCATAGATGTAACGCAAACTTCTGAACACTGTAACACGCGGGTGAGTGCTATCATTGCGCAATCTACTACGCACATGAAGTGCTCTTCTTTTTCTACCGTTTTTAATTTTACGTTGAATAGACACGTTTTAATCCTTAGTCTTAATCTATCAAA
>CANNBR010000049.1 GCA_947502805.1 bacterium | reverse complement strand
CACTGGTCGTGCTCGTGCTGGTGCAAGAACGTCTCCCTTATGGCGTGGCGGTGGTATTATTTTTGGACCTCAAGCAAGAGTCAGAAAACTTAAAACTTCTAAAGGATTAAAAAGAGCAGTTGCTCGTGAGTTGTTGCAAAAAACACTTGCAGAGGAAAGATTGCTTCTTTTGAATTGGACTTTAGAAGGAAATACTCCAAAAACCAAACAGGCATTTTTGACTTTACGTGAAAATAATTTGCATATGGCTCCTGTAAACGTTTTCCTTTCAGTGGATGACGTACTTACGGTTGCTTCATTTGCAAATATTCCATCAGTCAGAGTTATCTATTTTGATGCTCCTAATGCATATGCATTAGCTGATGCTCGCTATTGGGTAGTTTTTAAAAAAGACATGGATGCATTTAGAACCATGGTTGGTCGATGGAAATAACGTCAGAAGGGCATTAAATGCAATTAACAGTATATGATATTATTAAGGGACCTGTTATTACTGACAAGGCCTACAAAACTAACTTCCTTCTCAAACAGTTGGTTATTCGTGTGCATGTTCATGCGAATAAACCGATGGTAAAAGAAGCTTTAGAAAAGCTTTTTAACGTGAAGGTTGATAAGGTACGCATAATTATACGTAAACCAAAAAACCGTTCTGTTAATCGTTATCCAGTAAAAGGGCAGACCGTCAAAAAGGCAATCGTTACTCTCAAAGAGGGATATGCTATTGATGCGCTTAGTCAAGCTGGAGGCGGCACTGTCTCGCTAGATAGACAACAACACGGCTATACTGCTCAGGAGTAAATAAGATGGCGATTATAAAAAGAAAACCGAGAAATCCTTCGCTTCGTTTTCAAACGTTTCTTTCTTCTGATGACATCACCACTACTAAACCAGAAAAAAGTTTAGTTGTTGGGTTAAAAAGAAAAGCGGGACGTAACGCGTATGGTAGGATTACTGTAAGACATCGTGGCGGTGGAGCTCAAAAGAGTTACCGTATTATCGATTTCAAAAGAAGCATCCGTGATGTTGAAGGTAGAGTTTCTACTGTTGAATACGATCCTAATCGTAACGTGCGTATCGGTTTAGTGGCTTATACAAATGGTGTTAAGGCGTATATTCTTCTTCCTGAAAAAGTAAAAGTAGGAACTATGGTTTCTGCTGGTCAAGATGTTGAAGCTAAGCCAGGTAATGCTATGCCACTAAGAAAGGTACCAGTTGGTTTTACTATTCATAATATTGAAATAAGGCCAGGAGAAGGCGGTACGTTTGCTCGTAGCGCTGGTACATCTGCTCAAGTTATGGCTAAGACCGGTGATTACGCGACATTGAGAATGCCATCGAGTGAAATTCGATTGGTTCATCTTGATTGTTGGGCGACAATAGGCGAGCTTGGTAATGCTGACTACAAAAACATTTGTTGGGGAAAAGCGGGTCGAACAAGACACCTTGGATTCCGTCCATCTGTTCGTGGTATGGCAATGAACCCTGTTGATCATCCACATGGTGGTGGTGAAGGGCGTTCAAAGTCAGGTTCACATCCTCAGACTCCATGGGGTAAGGGATGTAAAGGGACGCGAACACGTAAGTCGCCGCACGGTCCGTTTATTTTGAAAAGACGTAAGTCAAAAGATTAATAAATAATCCATTAAATAGGTCAAAAGTATGAGCAGATCAACCAAAAAAGGTCCATTTGTAGATGTGTCACTTCTTAAGAAGGTACAAGCTGCAAAGACTGAAAAAAAGAGCGACCCAGTAAAAACATGGTCGCGCAGAAGCATGGTTATTCCTGATTTCGTGGGAACGACCATCGCTGTGCATAACGGAAAAAAGTTTGTTTCAGTTTTTGTGACTGAAGATATGGTTGGACATTACCTTGGTGAGTTCTCCCCTACTAGAACATTCCGTCTACACAGCGGTCAGCGTAAAGCTGGAGTTGCTGGAAAAGAGTAATTTCGATACACTAATAAGCACGAATATAATGAGTTTGAGGCTATAATGGAATTTAAAGCACTAGTAAAACAGATACCATTTTCTCCTTATAAGCTCCGTCCATACGTGGAAGGGGTGAGGGGAAGGGATGTAACCTATGCATTAAGGTTATTGATGACTCAAGCGGTTATGCGAGTTGTGCCGATCAGAAAGGTTATCCAGTCTGCTGCGGCCAACGCGATGAACCGAGAAGGGATTGCGATAACTGAACTGCGCATAAAAGAAATACGCGTTGATCAAGGTAAAATTTTTAAATATTTCAAACCGGGCTCTATGGGCCGTGCTGCAGCGCAGCGTAAACGGTTTAGTCATATCAGTGTTGTGTTGGAATTGAAGAATCAGCCATCTAAAGAGGCTTAGTGTGGGACAAAAAGTTAACCCTCGCGGGTTTCGTGTAGGCGTATATAGTGATTGGTATGCACGTTGGTTTGCTCGTGGCGCAAGTTACGGAGATCTTCTTTTGGAAGATTTGCAAATTAGAAAATTTGTGGAAACACAACTTAAACATGCTGAAGTTGCTCGCGTTGAAATAGAAAAAGGTGGCGATAGCGTTCGTGTTATTCTCCATTCTGCAAGACCAGGTATTATTATTGGCAAAAAAGGCCAAGAAATAGATAATCTTCGTAAGGGAATTTCAAAGCTTATCAAGAAGAATGGAATTGAAATTTCTGTACAAGAAATTAAGACTCCTGAGCTTGATGCTATGCTTGTTGCGAAGAGTATTGCTGATCAGTTAGAAAAAAGATCAAGTTACAAAAAAGTTATGAAGCGTGCTTCAGCAGCAGCTTTAAGAGCAGGAGCAAAAGGGATAAAAATCTGTTGTTCAGGGCGTCTTAATGGTGCAGAAATTGCTCGTCGTGAATGGGTCCGTGTAGGATCAGTTCCTCTTCATACTTTACGCGCTGATATTGATTACGGTACCGCACGTGCTAATACAACCTACGGGGTGATTGGTGTCAAGGTCTGGATCAGTAAAGGTGAGTACCACTTTGCTTAAACGATTTGAGAGAATATTATGTTGATGCCAAAGAAAACAAAGTATCGTAAAGTGCAGCGAGGCACTATGAAGGGGCTCTCTAAGGGATGTCGTACCGTCGATTTCGGCGATTTCGGTCTTGAAGCAGTTGAACCAGCATGGGTTTCAGCACAACAAATAGAGGCAATTCGTATAACGATGTCTCGTAAGCTGAAAAAAGAAGGGGAATTCTTTTTGAGAATTTTCCCTGATAAGCCTGTTACTAAAAAGCCTGCAGAAACTCGTATGGGTAAGGGTAAAGGAAACCCTGAACTTTGGGTTGCAGTTGTTAAAAGAGGCCGTATCCTTGCAGAGATCGGGGGCGTTTCGGAAAAGCTTGCACGTGAAATTTTTAAAACAGCTACTTCAAAACTTCCTCTTAAGACACGATTTGTGAAGAAAGATGCAGGATTGCAAGTTTCTAAAGAAGTATTAGGTGAAGGAAGTCTCAATGAAGCATAACATAACTCAAGCACTGAGAGACATGAAAGTTGAAGAGTTGCAACAACAAGTTGAAGATTTGCGTAGAGCTCTCTTTAGTTTGCGTTTGAATGCAACAACTTCTCATGTTAAGGATTGTTCGCAATTTAAAAAATTGCGTCGTACCATTGCTCGTGGGTTGACTGTTTTGCGTGAAAAGCAGGATGTACAATCTAACCATAAAGAGCATAGCAATGAGTAAAGATAGCGCAGTAGAAGAATCAAAAAAGGCGAAAATGTTTGTTGGTAAAGTAGTTTCTGACAAAATGGATAAGACAGTTGTGGTCAGTTTGACAAGAACTGTAAAACATCCTGTTTTTGGTAAGGTTTTGAAAAAGTCTAAGAATTACAAGGTTCACGATCCTCTTGAACAAGCTCACGTTGGTGATACTGTTGAGTTTTTTGAAGGTCGCCCTGTTTCTAAAACAAAGTATATGTATCTCTCTCGTGTTGTTCAAAAGGCAGATGAGGACATTATTCTTAAACAAGATTTGGAGTAGGCAACGATGTTACAGAAGCAATCTTATTTAGAAGTTGCGGATAATTCCGGAGCAAAGCTTATGCAGGTTATTAATGTTACTGGTGGAACAAGAAAGCGTTATGCTTACTTGGGAGATCTCGTAAGATGTGCAGTTAAGAGTGCTATTCCAGGCGGAACAGTAAAAAAGAGTGATGTTGTCACTGCTGTAATTGTACGCACAAGAAAAGAATTTAGACGCGAAGATGGAAGTTATATTAGATTTGGCGAAAACGCAGCTGTTATCGTTAAGGATGGCGAACCAATAGCTTCACGTATTTTTGGTCCTGTTGCTCGAGAGCTTCGTCCTCGCCCTGGTTATAAGGGATATCCGAAGATTGTTTCTCTTGCTGCAGAAGTAGTGTAGGGCTAGGGGAAATACTTATGATGCGCATTAGAAAAAACGATAAAGTCAGAGTTATCTCTGGTAAAGATAAAGGTAAAGAAGGGGAAGTAATTGCCCTTTTACCTAAGAAAGATAAAATTAAAATTAAGGGCGTTGCAATAGTAACTCGCCACTTAAAAGCTCGTCGTGAAGGTGAAGTTTCTTCTATTAAAAAGCAAGAAACATTTATCTACGCAGCGAAGGTTATGCCGATCTGTTCTTCCTGTAAACAAGCCTGTCGAGTCGGAACGAAGGTTTTGGAAAATGGATCACAAGTACGCATATGCGGACGCTGTAAAGAAATAATGTGATGAGGTTAAGGATATAAAAATGGCAAAAGCTAGATTTGATGAAAAGTATCACACCACGCTTCGTTTTGAGTTGCAAAAAAAACTCGGACTGAAAAACATAATGGAAGTCCCAAAGGTTTCCAAAATTGTGTTAAATGTTGGTGTGAAAGAAGCGGTGACTGATAGTCGTATATTGCAACATGTGAGTAAAGTTATTGCGGCTATTGCAGGCCAAGCTCCTGTTATAACAAAAGCAAAGAAGTCTATTGCGGGATTTAAAATTCGTGAAGGTATGCCTCTTGGTGTTACAGTAACGCTAAGACGTAAAGTCATGTACGAATTTTTAGATCGCTTAATAAACGTAACTCTTCCTAACGTACGTGATTTTCGTGGAGTAAAGGTTTCATTTGATCGTCAAGGTAATTATAACCTTGGCATTAAAGAATGGAGTGTTTTTCCTGAAGCAAGTTCTGGTTCGCTAGATAAGGTACATGGGATGAACATTACTATTTGTACAACCGCTGTTAATGGTGAACAGGCACATGCTCTTCTTGAAGGGTTCAATATGCCATTTCGAAAAGATAATAAGTAAAAGATTTAGGTGTTAACGCATGGCAAAAAAATCATCCGTCGAAAAAAATAATCGACGCAAGTTGTTGGTAGCGAAGTATGCGCAGAAAAGAGCTGAGCTGAAAGCTATTGTAAAGCGCGCTTCTTCCTCTATGGAAGAACGTTTAGAAGCACAAAATCAGTTATCTGCTCTTCCTCGTAACTCGAGCCCTGTTCGTGTTCGCAATCGTTGTGCGTTGACTGGTCGTGCTCGTGGTTATATGGGTTTATTTAAACTTTCTCGAATAATGTTTCGTGAATTGGCTTTGCAAGGTGTTTTGCCTGGCGTTAAAAAGACAAGCTGGTAAGGGTAGGGGATACTATGTCAATAGATACAATAGCGAATTTTCTTACAATTTTGCGCAATAAAGTTATGGCTTCAAGCCCTTATGCAGTTGCTTCTTATTCTAAGATGAATGCTGAGATTGCGCGTATTTTGCATCAAGAAGGTTTTGTTAAAAATGTTGAAGTTTTAGAAGAAACGGAAACTTCTAGAAAGTCTTTAAAAATTGTTTTTAAGTATGTGAACGGCGAATCTGTGCTACATGAGCTTACTCGTGTTAGCAAGCCAAGCAGACGTACTTATGCAAAAGTTAAAAATTTAAAACCTGTGATTAATGGTTTGGGAATTGTCATTCTTTCTACCAATCGCGGTATTATGACTGATAAACAGGCAAAAGATGCTTCCCTTCGTATTGGTGGCGAAGTACTTTGTACGGTCTGGTAGGGGAAACGCATGTCTAAAATCGGAAGAAGACCTATTAAACTAGAGGACGTTAAAGTTCAAGTTAATGGTCAAGAAGTTCAGTATGCAGGTAAAAATTCATCTGGAGTCCATGTGGTTCCAAATGAATTATCGATTACTTTGGAAAATGGTGAGTTAGGGGTTACCCCTCTTGTAATGAATCGTGTGAGCAAGTGCCTTTGGGGACTTCACCGAGCATTATTAGCAAATAAGATTCAGGGAGCTGCAAAGCTTTTTGAGCGTCAAGTGCAAATCATTGGGTTGGGGTTTAAAGCTATTCCAAAGGGAAGTACCATCGAATTCTCTTTAGGTTTTAGTCATAAAATTAATTTTCCTCTTCCTGCTGGTGTTACTTTAGAAGTTGATAAAGTAGGTCAGTTGTTGACCTTTAAATCGGCAGATAAAGAACTTTTAGGTCAAACTTGTGGTCAACTTCGTTTTCTCCGTCCTGTAGAACCTTATAAAGGAACAGGTATTCGTGTAACTACTGATGTGGTTATTCGTAAAACTGGTAAAACAAAAGCAGGTTGATAGCAGCAGGTTTGATAGATTAAGACTAAGGATTAAAACGTGTCTATTCAACGTAAAATTAAAAACGGCAGAAAAAGAAGAGCGCTTCATGTGCGCAGTAGATTG
>CANNBR010000048.1 GCA_947502805.1 bacterium | reverse complement strand
GCGTATCGCTGGGGACGACGTCGTGTGAGAATAAAAAGATTTTAGAGAAATTTTAAAGGAATAAGAAACTCATGATAACAATAAAAAATACTCAACGATCATTTGATCTTGATCTTGAAAAAGTACACGCTGATGCTCAAAAAATTCTTGATGAATTGGGGTACTCTGAATTTGACTTGGGCATCTGGTTCACGACCAATAAAACGGTTCGTGAATACAATAAAAGCTTCCGCAATAAAGATAAGGCTACCGATATTTTATCGTTCCCTTACCACCCTGATTTAAAAGCGGGGCAACGAATAAAAGTGAAAGACGAAGAAGATAAGAACGTTGGTGATATATTAATTGCGGTTGAATTTGTAGAAAATCTTCTACCTTTGTATAAAACCACCCTTCAAAAACGAATCTCTGTTTTACTTATTCACGGCATCTGCCACTTGCTTGGTTACAGCCATTACGATGATGAAAATGATCAAAAAATGAGCGCCAAAGAACGAGCAATTGCTACCAAGCTGGGGATCAAAAAGGAAATGTGCTAAGGTTGGCAAAAAAACCTATCATTAGGGCTAAAGATAAGATTTTTTCTAACCTTTAGCTCTAAAGGTAATAATATGGAGAGAAATAACATATGGAAAAAAGATTCCTCAATGAATTATTAAGGTCCGACCAAACGGTATTTTCTTTTAAGGAACTCCTCCTAACATTTAAAACTAATGATGTTAAATCTCTTGCATCAAAAATAAGCTATTATGTAAAAAAGGGTGAATTACATCATATTCGACGTGGACTGTACTCTAAAAATGCCTCCTATAATCGCTTTGAGCTTGCAACAAAAATACTTACCCCTTCTTATATAAGCTTTGAGACTGTCCTGAGCGCAGCAGGAATTATTTTTCAGTATTCTAGCCAGCTCTCTATAGCCTCATATCAAACACGAGATATTACCTGCGATGGACGCATCTATTCCTTCAGAACTATAAAACCCACCATTCTCACTAACACTCTAGGAATAGAAATTCTTGCTACCTACAGCATAGCCTCACCAGAAAGAGCTTTTTTAGACATTGTTTACCGTCACAAACAGTATCATTTTGACAATCTTGAGCCATTAGATTGGCATAAAGTGTATGCCATATTACCTATCTACGGGAATAATAAAAGCATGGAAAAAAGAGTTACTATGTATCATGATTCGTTTAAAACTAATCTTCATAAGCTCGTAAAAACGCAGCCTTCATAAGCTCGGGTCGCTCAACAGATTGTTCCATCCATTCAAGTTCAAGCTCAAATTGTTCTTCAGAAGTTAACTGCCAAGGAATAGCAGAAGCTCGAAGTCGAGTAGTAACATCATACAGGCAAAGAGCGGCACTTACCGCAACATTAAAACTTTCAACAAACCCATACTGTGGTATTGAAATACGCTCATCAGCTGCAGCTAATGCCAAGTCAGAAAGACCTGATATTTCTGTTCCAAAAACAAATGCTATTTTTTTATCGACTGGAATATCTAAAAGTTTTTTAGTTGCATGGGGTGAGGTAGCAATAACGTGATACCCCTCTGTTTGCAGCTTTTTAATACATGCAAGGGTTGGATTAGCTTGATCTTTTATTTTATAACGATGCAATGTCATCCACTGAATTGCCCCACGAGCAATATTTGTTTTGATATCAATCGCAGTATCTCGCTCAATAGAATAGGCATCCTGAATCCCCATTGCCTCACAAGTGCGCATGATTGCAGCAACATTCTGCGATTGTGATACTTCCTCAAGCGCAATCGTTACATGCCGAGTGCGTAAAGTCAGAATCTCTTTAATTTTTTCTTGTCGCTCTTTAGTGACAAATTTTTTCAGATAATGAAGGTAGGCTAGTTTTTTTTCGTTATTCATGTAAAAAAGTATACCAGAAACTTAAAAAGGCGCTCTTACATCTTTTGAAAAACAGAGTTATAACTAAGGCGATCTTTTTTTAAAATTACGAACTGGAGCTTCTAATGAACCTAAAAAATCTGTCATTGCGAGCCCGAAGGTCACGACGTAGCTTTATGCAAAGTCGGACATGTGTGGCAATCTTCATCCTCATTTTATTGGCTCAAGCGCTCTCTGCCGCACAACAAGGTGGCACTACCATTAATCTTTATTTTGGACCTCCTGGACAAGCCTCTATTCCTTCACAAGTTATTAACGTAGGCGGAGGAAATCTCTCAAATACTTCAGAAGTTACCTCAAAAACAGATATGCAATTAGACACAAAAATTCACACAGATCAAAAAACAGATCAAAAAACAGATCAAAAAACAGATCAAAAAACAGATCAAAAAACAGATCAAAAAACAGATCAAAAAACAGATCAAAAAACAGATCAAAAAACAGATCAAGACGCTCCACATACTTCAACACAACAGCAACTGTCGCATCAAAATAATAGAGCTACAGGTTCTCCCTCAGAAAAGACATCTTCTTATTTTGGAAAATTTGGATTCAAGCATGCTCTTGGATTAGCAGCAGGAACAATCGCTTGTGCTTATTTAACCCGTACAGTAATTATTTACCAAACAACATTAGTCTTAAAAAAGAAACGCTCATGGTGTAACTGGAAATACGAATTATCGTTTGAACAGTTAATAAACAGTGATCAAAAAAATTTTTCTAGAGAGCTACTAACCGCTATTCAAGAGCGTCATTTTAATACACATAATCCATCTGATCATGTGTATCCTGTGACTCAATTTCTCGACAGCGTACAACATGAAGCTAATGTTCTTAATCGCTACTTACAGCTTGTAAAATGGGAACAGAAACTACAGCTCTATCGTTTATTTTCTCAGAAAGACCTTAGTTCTTCAGTAATGCAAAGGCTTAATAAATTATCTTATCTTAAAAGTCTCTTTTTTGACTGGGCTCGTGAGCACCGCACAACACGGAGTTTACAAACAACGGCGTAAGATTACTTACCGCCTCCATCCATACCAAGACGTGAGATAAAGTATTTAATATCATCATCGCCGAATCTTATACCAGCACCAAAGTAGGCATTCGCATTATGCTTACTGATAAAGTCATCGGCACCAAAGGCAAAGTAGAGATTACGTAAGAAAAAGATACGGTTAAGCCACTTGAAGTGAGGGCGCTTATCATTAATACGATCACGACCTCTCCAATCAAATATTTCAAACGTTGAAACCCAACGCAAATTATCAGTACTAAAAGGAATATCGTAATCAAGACCAACACCAAACGTACTTTCAAAAATACCAAATCTGAAAGCAAGATCTTTAAACACCTTACCAAACTGCAATCCATACTTGAGCGTATCCCGTTCAAGGACCGTCTCATACATCTTCGGAGCAAAAAACAATTTAAAATTATTATTCAAATTCATCTGATTTTGGTCGTACGGAACATTATTCTGATCAACCCACTCGCGTAAATATTCTTTACGCTTTACTGTACCTTTTGTTGATCCAGAAACTTCAAGCACATAAAAGCGATCTTCGCAGGGATGAATGCGAACGTCTAAATAACCTTTTGTATCTTCATGTTTAAAATTTTCTGCTGGGGCATACATACTTTCACCATGCGCATCGAACACAATCCCGAGACTTTCAACTTTTGCAAAGTAATTTTTTAATCCCTGCACTGCTGATTTCAGATCGTTATATGTCTGATCTTCATTAACCAACTTCCCTAACAAACCCTTACCTTGATCAATTTTAGTAGCAACTTGTCCGATAGATTTGAATCCATCACGAGTTTCATATGCTGCTTGCTGAATGGCATCAGCAGTTGATTCGAGGGTATTTGCCATTTTATCAAAGTCGCGATCGAAAACTCGTGCAATTTTTTCCACACTTGTTTGAAATGAGGGCAGTACATCAACTTCAAGTTTTTGCGCAACACGACGAATGTCATCCTGTATTCCAGGAACCCCTTCCCGTAATTCATGTGCCAATGAGCGAATATCTTGAATTATCGCATTCACATCAGTTTCATTGGTACTTACGATACGATCAACTCCATCAGAGAATGAGGCAATTTTTTCAGCTGCTTTTTCAAGATTTTCAAACATCATACGTAGATGAGCTTTTGATTCAGCGCCACCTAAAGAATCTTTTACCGTTGTAGTAATTTCATCTACATTTGTTGCGATTTTTTTAAACTGTTGGAGTAGTTCATCAATGGAAACTGGCGCTTTGCCAGGATTTCCTAATGCCTGACCACTTTCCAATGAAGGCAATAAAGGATCGCCGGGAGTTATTTCAAGGTATTTTACCCCAAGTAAACCATCTTGCCGAACTACTGCATAAGCATCAGAACGCAATTGATAATTTTTATTAACCATGATCTCTGAAACTGCCTGGTAAGCATCTTGCCCTTGAACGAGGTCTATCGATTCAACCCACCCAACTTTTACCCCTGCAATTTTAACATCGGCTTTTCGAGCTAACCCGGAAACATCCTTAAAATAGACAGTTTGCGGACGGAAACTTGAAGTATCTAGCCGAAACACACCAATCTGGAATGTCATATAAAAAAAGATCCCGAGTGCTGCTACTACAAATATACCAACGCCTGTCTCTGGATTTATGCGCATCGTTTACTACCTCATAACCAATATATCTTTTTCATTGAGAAGGACTCTCCCTCGCCTGTTGCCGTTCTTTCAAGGAGAACAAGAAGCTTTTGTGTTATCCGCCCAACTTTTCCATAACATAGCACAGAAAACTGACGTGGCTCAAATTTTGTACTTAAGAAGGGAATAAGCTCCTTGGGTAAAGATTCAAAATCAATTTTGTACAATGGTTTTAAATAAGTATCCCAATCCTTTTGCCACGAAATTTTATCAATCGAAACTTTATCAACCAACTCATCAATTTCTTTTTCGAAATCTTTCTCATTGACCACCTCACGTGGCTTGATTTTAAAAAGAAGTTGAAGCGATGAAGAGAGTACCCAGGGATTTATACGATAAGAATCTGTTGAAATAGTAAATAAATCAGCAAGAAATATTTTAGGTTTTTTTTCTTCTGTTTTTTCTTCCTTCGAATCTTGTTCAGTAGCCAGAAGCTCCTTTGAAGGGATATAAAAAAGATGCTCTTTAAACTCTTCAAGCGCCTTACCTTGCAAAAGCTGCGTTACATCAACTAAGGGGTCTTGTTGTTTTTTCAAAAAATCTTGTATCGGCTCAAACATGTTTTTATTGCCTGTAAATGGCTTTGAGGCTTCCCCCAATTGTTTAAAAAGCTCTTCTGGCGAAGCCTGTGCTATTTTTTTAAACTCATGTTTTTCAAAATCATAAAAACTATTAACATTCAGCTTTCCGTCTTCGCAGGTAATACAAACGCTCAATTGCGCATCAATACCATCAACATCATGCTTTAAGATAAACGTTTGCCAACGCCCTTGTACTGAAAGTACTGTTCGCAACAAATTTTTTGCATGTTCAATCCCATCTTTTGCAGCATCTTTTTTTTCTTCGAGCTTACCTAACTTTTGATCCTTCTGTTTTTCAAAATGAGCATCATGTAAAGAAAGTTGGGCAATTGCAATAGATACTCCAGAAAGCGCTAACTGCCGTGCTTTTTCTTTTTCAAGAACTAAAGGGATAAATGAATTATATAACCGTGCTTGAAAAAAAATTTGCGTTACCACAATGGTACTTATCGAAAGAATCATAATCGTTAAAAGGAGAATGTACCCAGGTTGTTTATTGCTCTTTGTTGTCATCGTGCAGCTCCCTGTGGTTGCGGAATTCCTCCATGCAAAAACATACGATCAGTTTCATCTTGCCCTGCTTTTCTCTGCTGAACTTCATGGGCTGAAGGCAAACTTGTTACCCCTTTAACTACCACTGGTGCGTAACCTGTACAGGTAGAAAACAAAAACTCAAAGGTATGAATATGCTTTCTTTCATCATTCATAAAAATTTTAAAAGAACAAAATGCTGGAATTTCCGGTGTTTCATATTTTTTCTTTTCATCATCAGAAAGCTTTTTCCAGTCATCAATCAACATAAAAACTCGCGGCTTTTCTTCTTCCTTGTCCTCAGAATTTTTAGCTGAGGGAGATCGGTCCTTTGAATCTTTATTTTTCTTGTCCTCTGCAGCCTTGGCAGAGGAGGATTCAATTTTTTCTACAAAAAATTCAAACTTTATGTTCTCAATATTACGCGCAATTTCATACCCGCGTATTGGTTTTTGCCCTGGCTTAATCGTCTCTTTTTTTGTTGCAGCTTCAAATTTTTTTAAAGAAAGCTCATCTGATTCCTGACGCAACAACAACAGTTTTCCCTGATTTTCTGGATCTGCAATTACTCGATAGGCAACGCGAACAGCACGCGGCGATGGTTGCTGGTAAACCGATAAAGGATTCGTTGTTACAAAACTTAAAATCTTAACAAAACCTCGCTCATCACTTTCAAAAGAAAACGTTTTAAAAGCATTCTCTTGCTCTTTTTCTTTTTCTTTTGTGTCTGCTTTCTTTGGGGAGGATGGTTTTTCTTTTTTTTCATCCTTACCCTGATTTTCTTCCTCATCATCATCTTTTTCTATGATGTGTGGTGGAAACATTCCAGAAAAATCAGTTTCAAATTGCTGCTGCATCAAAGCAACTCGCCGCTCTATGCTACTCACGCTCACGACTCGTGATAAAATTCCATTTGTTTGAGAAAGACTTTGAAAAAGAATAAGTGAAATCATAGAACTAATTAAAAGGCCAAACATAACCCCTACAAGAGAAAACCCTTTTTGCATCATGATTTTTTCTCAGAAATTAAAGGAGGAGTAAAACCATAACTTATAATTTCTTGTAACCGCTCACGCCTCTGCTCAGAC
>CANNBR010000047.1 GCA_947502805.1 bacterium | reverse complement strand
CTTTTTCATACTCATTTGCAAAACCATACAAGGTTGGCCCCTGCTCTTGGTTCCATTGCATATGAACGGTGATAGTAACTTCTTTTTCTTTTTGAAAAAGTTCTGGATTTGCAACAAGTAAACAGAATCCAACTCCATAAACATCAACTGTCAGCTGATTTTCAACCACTCCTTTTACTATTCCGCGCACATATGAAAACATACAATCCTTTCTGAGTCGGCTTATTTTACACTTACGCTACTTGCTTTTAGCAAAAATATAATAATCTTATTAGCTTAAAAATGCATCTTACAAGCTTACGAAGATAAGCCTTCATATGATTTTTTCGTTGACAAATGATGACGCTATGATACCTTTACCCTACTGATGCGGGAATAGCTCAACTGGTAGAGCGTTGCCTTGCCATGGCAAAGGTCGCGGGTTCGAATCCCGTTTCCCGCTCCAGAATCTCCTTAAAACCTCTCCTCTTGCGACTACTTACTATTACAAAGGCCTTTTGGTATACTGCTTAGTATAGTTGTAAGATTTAAGGCTCCAGAACGTTCTTGTCGAGCCATACTCCTAAAGAAAGGTTACCTAATACATGAAATCATTAGTCGAAGAAGCTTCTTCCGTAGTTAAAGCTATCGAAAAAGCATGGAATCGCGCGGGCTGTCCTCAAACATTCTCAGTAAAGGTGTTTGAAGCCCCAGAAACAAACTTTTTTGGATTCACCAAAAAATCTGCCAAGGTGGGAATATTCTTTGAAGAAGAACCGGCCCCACAGCAAAAAAAATATGTTTCTCAAAACCGTGATCAACGATCTCAAGGCACAAGCCGTCCTCAACCAAAGGGACGAACCGATGCTTCATCGTATTCACGCGAACGTGAAGAAAAAGAAGACGAAGTACAAGTAGATTCACGTCGTACTAATTCTAGTGGTCGTCAGCCTAACCAAGGTCAGCGCACTTATGAACCTCGTCAAACTACTTCATCAGTTCAAAAAGAAGCCGTTAGTCAACGTCCAGAATCTGCACAACATGAAGATCGCCAAGATCGTCAACCAAGCAGAGAAAGACATCAACGTCCAACTGGCGGTCGTCCTCCACGCACCAATGATCGCAATGATCGTGAACGCGATGAGCAAACCCGTCAAACAAGAACCGATGCTCCTGTTGTAGAACAAGAACAAAGACGTGAGCCAAGGCAAGAGCCAAGACGTGAATACGAACCAAGACAAGAACAACCTCGTCAAGCAAGAACCGATGCTCCTGTTGCAGAACAAGAACAAAGACGTGAATATGAACCAAGGCAAGATCAAGAGCCAAGACGCGAACAACGTGAACATGCTCCAAGACAAGAACGTGATCAAGACTCTCGTGAGCCTCGTGGGGATTATGAAGACAATCGTCGTGAAGGCGGATCTCGTGATCGCAACTCACGTAGTGGAGACAGAAGATCTTCATCACGCGGTGGTGATCGTGACAGAGGTGGTAGAAGCCCCCGTCCTGAACGCGCACAACGTCATGAGTTCGACGAACAACGTCCTATGTTTAATAATGGACAATCAGAACAATCACAGCCAACAAACGAGCAACATCAAGCACCAGCACATTCTGCTCCAGAAATGGCAAGCGCTCCTGCATCTTTAGCACCTCAAAAAAAGGTTCTTAAAGTTTCTGGACGCCGTTATTCTGCTCCTGTTAAAAAAACTGACGAATAAGTACTTTAGATCCGTCATTACTCTTTGTCTTCTTGCAACATTAAGGCAAATCCTTCGGAAAGTAATGACGGATTATTTTTAAGTTTGAAAGCTTGCACGCCATGAATATTGATACCATCGTCGCACATTGTACCCCCTCAGGGAGTGGAGCAATCGCGCTGCTGCGTATTTCAGGGTCGCAGGCTTTTTCTATTGTAAATCAATGTGCCCACCTTTCTTCGGGCAAATTACTTTCTTCTATTGATACACATACCATTCATCATGGATGGGTCGTTGATCATGATGGTAAAAAATTGGATGAAGTTCTGTTTCTTGCCATGCGCGGACCACGCACATTTACAGGAGAAGATACTGTTGAAATTACCTGCCATAATAATCAGTTTTTAATTGAACTTCTTATTGCACGTATTATTACATGTGGTGCACGCCCTGCCCAACCAGGAGAATTTACTCGTACCGCTGTTGAAAATAATAAGATCGATCTTTTACAAGCAGAAGCTATCAATGAACTTATTCATGCACAAAGCCAACAGGCTCTCAAGCATGCACTCAATCAACTTGAAGGCAGCTTGTCACAACAGTTAGCAGTACTCGAAAAAAAAGTTCTTCAGATTATTGGGCTCTGTGAAGCAAGTTTTGAATTCCTTGAAGAAGATGTTGATTTTAGCGGACAAATGCGCGAACGAGTACAAGCAACATTAGAAACAATTGCTCATCTTAAGAAAAATTTTGACCAACAACAGTTAGTGCGCCAAGGGGTTCGTATTGCCCTGGTTGGTACCGTTAATGCTGGTAAATCTTCTTTATTTAACGCGCTCATTGGTAAAAAACGGGCCATCGTTACCAGCATTGCTGGAACCACGCGTGATGTTATTGAAGCTGGATCATACCAGAACGGAATGTACTGGACCTTTATCGATACTGCAGGACTACGCAATACTGATGACATCATTGAAAAAGAAGGCATTGAACGTTCCTACCAAGAAGCTCAAAACGCTGATCTTGTACTGCTCGTAAATGATACCAGTAGACTTTTAACTGATGCAGAAAAACTAGTGTATGACACCATTCTTACCGCCTACCCCACCAAAACCATTCTGGTTCACAATAAAATTGATGCGCTTGTGCAAGAATCAGCAAAAAATACATTCGGGGACTGCCTTGCGACAAGTTCTGTTTCCACAAAAACACTTGAAGGCATTGAACTATTGCATCAAACAATCAGTGCCACAGTAGATGAACTGGTCGCAAAAACCGACTGCCCTTTCCTTCTTAACAAACGCCACATGACTTTACTCACTAGTTTTGAAAATAAGCTCATTACTATTTCCGATCTTCTTCAAGGAACCATCGAATATGAGCTTGTTGCCTATCACCTTAAAGATGCTCTTTCTGTTTTAACTGAACTGACTGGAAAATCGGTCAGTGAAAAAGCAATGGACATGATCTTTAGAGATTTCTGCGTAGGAAAGTAGACTTGAAAAAATTCTTTAATTACAGTCCAAATCAAAGAAAAAGGAGCCTGATTTTAACAGACTCCTTTTTCTTTGATTTACGAGCGAGCAGTGCTTACGCTGAAAGCGGAACAATCTCAGCGCGTCTGTTTGCTTCAACTTTACCTGGAGCATCGACTGCTGGTTTGGTTGCCCCAAATCCAACTGGCTTTAGTGCTGTACGTTCAACACCAGCATCTGCAAGAGCATTTACCATAGTATGTGCACGTTTTTGTGAGATGGCTAAGTTGTAAAGTTCGCTGACATAATGTTTATCAGCATGCCCTTCAACTTTAAGCATTTTACCTTGAGCAATAGCAGTCTTACCTTGCTCAACATCAAGCTTTACTGCTTCTTGTTGATCAGCTCTAATGTCAAAGCGGTCGAAGTCAAAGAAAACTGGTTCAAAAGCTTTGGAGCCAGATTTTTCTTCTTTCCATGCAAGTTTTTTACCATTGGCAGACACAGCCTTCATAGATTCTTCATCTTGATCATCAAGAACAAATGCCTCTAAATCTTTACCGTATTTTTTTGAGCCTTTTTTAGATCCTGAAAGATCAAAGCCTCTACCAACTTCAGCCATTTTCTTTTCAGTTTTTTTCTTTTTAAAGCACCCTGTCAAGCACAAAAGTGGAACTGCTAGCAAAAGTACTGATAAGAATGACCTTGTTTTCATAGTTATTATCATGATACTCCTTCCTTTTAGAAATTTTTTCTTTATTTAAATACATGCAAAGACGTTATCATAGTTTTTTAAAATTGACCACTTTTACTTAAGCTTATTTACGCATAAATCAAATAATATCATTAAGCTTATTTTTAAAAATACAAAGACAGAAGCGCCTTTTTTCAGAATATTTAAAAAAAGTATTCTCTTTTTAGGCCTAAAAAAACTGATTTTATCGAAGCCATCGGGTAAAGCTACAAAAATATGCCATAGTTCTATATACTGAACATTAAATAGGAATAGATAAAAAAATTAACACTTATACATCCTGTCAAAGGAAAGAATGAAAAAAATTCTCATCAACGAAGAACCATGGCAAACACGTGTTGCCATAACGCAAGACGAAAAATTACAAAATATTTACTTCTGGTCACACGCAGGCAATGTAATCGAAAAAGCCTTTTATCAAAGCTTAGTCACTAAAGTGCTTCCTGGGATCCAGACTGCTTTTGTGGATATAGGCCAAGAAAAATCAGGGTTCTTACATATCTCAGAAATCGATAGAGAACTTGCTATTGATCGCATGTCAAAAAGTTTTGCTGGGCTTGAATCATCTTCTGAAAAGAAAGATCGCGGTCCACGCCAAGCTCCTGACATTGCAAAAATATTAAAAGAAGGCGAACTGCTTTTAGTACAAGTAAGCAAAGAACCGGTCAATGAAAAAGGTGCAAAACTTACCACCTGCTTTACTCTTCCTGGTCGCTTTATTGTTTTAATGCCAAGCATTCCACGCATTGGTATTTCTAAAAAAATCGAAGATCGCGATGAACGTGCTCGCTTAAAAGAACTTGTTGGTAGCTGCTTACCTGAAGGGATGGGGGCTATTATTAGAACCTCATCTGAAAATCGTGTCGATCGAGAAATTGAACAAGATATTAAATTCTTAGTCAATATCTGGAATGATATTGTTGAAAGACAAAAAACTGCACAAGTTGGCGAAAAAATTCACGAAGATATTGACCTTGCCCTACAAATTGTACGCGATCACCTTGATAGTGATGTAGATGAAGTACTTGTCGATAGCATTTCGGTTCAAAAGAAATTGGCTCAATTTGTAAAAGACATAGCACCTGAGTTTTTAGAAAAAATAAAAATCTATACAGGTAAAATGCCAATCTTCGATAAATACGATATCGAAAGCCAAATTAAAGAATCACTCAAATCAAAAGTTGATCTACGCTCTGGTGGATCCATTGTTATAGAAGCTACTGAAGCTATGACCGTTGTTGATGTCAACACGGGACGCTTTGTTGGCCGCTCAAACATGGAAGATACCATCCTCAAAACAAACCTTGAAGCTGCTGAAGAAGTTACTCGACAACTCAAGATTCGTAATATTGGTGGGCTTATCGTTATCGATTTTATCGATATGGCAAGTGGAGCTAACAGGCAAAAGCTTTTCAGATTCTTTGAAAAGAATTTAAAAGAACAGGATAAATTCCAATCAGTTCTTCTCAAAATTTCTGAATTTGGACTTGTTCAAATGACTCGTAAGCGCTCTGGTAAAACTCTTATCAAAGAGTTAACCGATTGTTGCAAGACTTGCACTGGTACCGGGGTTCTGCCTTCAGTACGCGCTGAAAGTTATGCTTTATTGCGTCATCTTAAGGAAGAGCTTTTAAATAAAAAAGTTCGCGGAAACATTACTATCAAACTTTCTTCTGAAGTATTTGATTATGTTTCTACAGTTGAGTACGACACTTTATTTGATTTTGAAAAAGATCTCGATGGAAAGATCACCTTAGAAAGTGAAAAATCTCTCCCTATTGGATCATTCAAAATTGAAAACAACTAAAACCAGCTAATCTGTGTCATTCCAAGCTTGCGATAGTAAGCGGTAAGGGAATCTTACATCGCTCCTTGCGTAACTTGGAATGACACTAAAACTATTAGTGATAGCGGATTTAACTATTCGCTATCTGTGCTAGACTCTGCCGTGAAAAGCATTCTCCCTCACCCTTACAACCATAAAGGATTGCTATGGCTGAAAAACCATCTGTTCTTGATCGTTTCCCTTCATATAAAACTGACATCGGTATCGAAGTTCATGTCCAACTTAATACTGCAAGTAAGATTTTTTGCTCATGCTCAAATGCTCAAACTGATCAGGCTAATGAACATATTTGCCCTGTCTGTTGTGGACATCCAGGTGTTTTACCTGTTTTGAATAAAGAAGTTATTACAAGCGCCATTAAAGCAGGGCTTGCTACTAATTCAAAGATTTCAGAAAAAAGTATTTTTGCACGCAAACATTATTTTTATCCTGATCTTCCAAAAAACTACCAAATCACCCAAGATAAGCTCCCTATCTGTACCGAAGGCTATCTAACCATTATCAAAGAAGATGGTACTGAAAAAAAGATTCGGCTTATTCGTATTCATATCGAAGAAGATGCTGGAAAAAATATTCATGCTGCATTCAGCAATGAAAGCTTTGTCGATTTTAATAGAACAGGAACCCCTCTTCTAGAAATTGTCAGCTACCCCGATATTGAAAGCGCGCAAGAAGCAAAAGCATATTTAAAAGCGCTCCGTTCTTTAGTGCAAGCTCTGGGAATCTCCACAGGAAACATGGAAGAAGGTTCCTTTAGAGCTGATACTAATATCTCTGTTCGTAAAAAAGACTGTGCTGAACTTGGCACTCGCTGTGAATTAAAAAACATTAACTCATTTAAATTCATTGGTGATGCAGTCGAATACGAAATAGAACGACAAATTGGGGTCATAGAAGATGGCGGCAAAGTCAAACAACAAACTCTGTTGTGGGATACTAAAAATCGCGTCTCACACCCTATGCGCTCAAAGGAAGAAGCTGCCGATTATCGTTACTTCCAGGATCCAGATCTTCCTATTATCGAAGTTGACCATGCATTAATTGAAAGTATAAAATGCAATCTTCCAGAATTGCCTGAACAAAAATGTAAGCGGCTCCAAACTCAGTACGGGTTAACCTCTTACGAAGCTGATATTCTGATTGAAGATATCGCCCTTGCTCACTAC
>CANNBR010000046.1 GCA_947502805.1 bacterium | reverse complement strand
CCTAAGCGCTCTGAAGGCAATACTCGTTTATTTTCTGAGGAAGATGTTGATAGGCTTGAACAGATCATCTACCTGACTCATAAGCTTGGTATCAACCTTGCGGGGGTCCAAATGGCTCTTAAGCTCCAAAAGCAGATTAAAAAAATGCAAAAAGATATGAACCGCATCTTTGACCAAACCAGCAACGAACTTCAAAAAGAAGAGACCCTTCAAAAAGAAGTTATCAAATCAAGCGTGCAACAACTTGTGAAAATAAAAACTAAAAGTACACTTTCTCCCCATGTTGAATCAACAGAGGAAACAACAGAAGAACAGACTGAATTTAACTGGGATATAGATTACGAAGAATAACTGATGGTACATTTAGGTGAGAGTAATCGTAAAACCCTGCACCGTCAGAAGAAACATAAGCAAAGCGAAGATGAGGAGGTACCATGGTAACCAATAATCAACTAACTATTTCTTACGAGCTTCTGTATCTCATGCAATGGCTGTTGGAAAACGAGCCAGAACGACTCAAAAAGCTCATCGTGCAAGCACTGCATAAAGGACTTAAAGAGGAGATGCAACAAGCAATCAAGAATAAAGCCCTTACCACCAACGAAGAGTTGCAATACAGCGTTGTCGATTTCTTGACCCTTCTTGAGAGTTTGTTGCAAGAAGCAATTAGCGAACAAGCACTTAAAAATATTGCTGAAAAAAAATTGATGCCTGCGCTTGATCACATCGATGGCAACATATGCAATTCCTCCATGATACAATCGAGCATAGAAAAGGCTTCTCATCGCCTTGAATCGCATCCTAAAGAAAATCCTCAGGAAGTTCTTTTTAAAGAGCTTTTGAAAAATTGGAAGCCTGATAAAAAAGCAAAGAGTAATTAGAAAGTTTTTTTTAAAATCAAATAAGAAAGGGGTGTTCATCACCCCTTTCTTATTTTCAAAAATTACAATGTAGTTTTATGCGCCAGAGTTTCCTTCTTAAATACTTGGTATCTTAATCCCTAGGCTCTCTGCTTGTTTAAAAATCAGACCTTGCGCTTTAAAGAGCGTTTCAACTGATAGATCTTTATTTGCCTGGTCGCGAGGAGGATTGATAACGTTGATTAGATTTTTAAGGTTTAATGTTTCAGAAGGCGTTTTTTCGCTTAATGCTTTTAAAATTACTTCGTTATAGTTTTTATTAAGATAGTTTCTTATGTAGTAATTGACGGCTTTGTTGCTCTTAATGAGATTGCTTATCTCAGTTATTTGATCTGGCGTGAGAAGTTTGGTATCAGTAATAAGTGCTTTTTCTGCTTCTGCTGCTGCTTTTGCTTTTTCTGCTTTTTCTGCTTTTTCTGCTGCTTTTGCTTTTTCTGCTTTTGCTTCCCTAGCTTTAATAGCTTTAGGCGTTTCACGATCCTTTAAATCGTCTAGTTTAGTATTTATTTCGTCAAATATGCGTTCAAATGATCTCTTTTGGGGTAAATCACTACTAAAAAATCCAGTAGTTTTTAGTAAGATAAGTTTTTCAGTATTGCTGAGTTTTTTAGAATCCATCGTTATTATTTTCTCGAGTTCTGTATTGATATTAGTACGGTCATTACTTACTGGATCAGTTAATTCAGTAGTTAATAGTTTTTTATTTTTAGTTTTAATTTTTTCTGCTTTTGCTTGTGCCTTTTTTAATTTTACATCAAATGTTTGTAGTTTTTTCCAATTACTTTTAGCAGTTTTAGAGAGTTTGTTAACTTTGATCGATTCAATAAGGGCATTTTTTAATTTTTCAAGTTCTTTAAAATTTTTAAGTTTTTTAAATTCTTGAAATTCTTCTTTGTCAGTTCTAAAGTCTTGAAATTCTTCTTTGTCAGTTCTAAAGTCTTTAATTTTTTTTATGTCAGTTCTAAAGCCTTCGGCAAGCTTTTTTTGCAGCGCCTTTTTTGCCGTTTCAAATGCTGCATAAGGTTTCTTTATCTTTTCATTTGTATCATCAAAGGTCGCAATTTTTGCATTATTAAGAGCATCGTTTATTTGTACTTCCATCTCTGCTATTTCTGCTTTAGCTTTACTATATAATGAAGTGATTTTTTCATTTTCGGCTTTGGCTCTTTCGACTCTTTCGGCTGTGACTCTTTTGGCTTCGGCTTCTTTTTCAGCGGGTGATTCGGGATTTTTTTTATTTCCTAGGTCATCAAAATTTCGTCGGCCGTCTCCAAGTGCTTTTGGTTCTCTATTAGTTGCATCAATTCCAACAGGAGTAGCGGTGCCACCTGATTGGTTTTCTGGGCCACCTGATGGGTTTTTTGCGGTAGTAGGTTGTTCATTTTGATTAAGAAGTGCTTGTCTTTTACGTTCTGCTGCTTCTGCTCTTGCTTCTTCTTGTCTTTCTGCTTCTTCTGCTCTTGCTGCTTCTTGTCTTTCTGCTTCTTGTTTATCTGCAAGATTGTCAGCGTGAGGGTCAGTATCTGGGTATCGTATTGCTTGATCTATAGCCTTAATGAATGTTTGGGTGCAAAGCAGTACTGTTAAAAAACACAGTATATTTTTCTTCATTTCTTTTTTTCCTTATTTTTACGAACAATTAAGGTTTCGCTAAAAATAGTATTTTAAAAAAAAGGTGTGGGTCAAGAAACTTAAAAAGAATAAGGGCGCATCTGAATTGCTTCAAGCGCGCCTTTATTTAAGATCATGAATTTTTTTACTATGACTTTTTCATCTAACGACTGGATCCCCGACACTCACTCCGTCTAGTCATCGTACTTTGTACGATGCTGCGACTGCCGTATCGCTGGGGACGACATTGTTTTTCTTCATTTCTTTTTTTCCTTATTTTTACGAACAATTAAGGTTTTGCTAAAAATAGTATTTTAAAAAAGAGGTGTGGGTCAAGAAACTTAAAAAGAATAAGGGCAAGAAGGAGTTTGATGCATAGATATCTGCTTGCGATATAATGGTGCAGGTAAAGAAGGAAATAAAAAATAAAAGCAGGAGCATTGATACAGGAGAAATAAGCTTATTTTCTTGACAAATGGACTAAAATAAGACACCTTTTTTTCTTATGATAAATATCATTTATCGATCCTTTGATTATGAAAATGGAGAAGCTGGTATGCGTTTAGATGTGCTTTTTTTAAAAACAGTAGTTCCCAGCGCGTGTGTGATACAGGGAGACTGTGCACAAGAAGTACTATTTGCAGTTGATACGCGTTCTTTAAAAGCGGGACATCTTTTTTTTGCATTGCAAGGGGATCGTGTAGATGGGCATATGTTTCTTAAAGAAGCTTTAGAAAAAGCATCAGGGGTAGTGATAGCTGCTGATAAAAAACATTTGCTACCTTCATTTTTAGCGCCAGATAAATTAGTCATTAGTGTTTCTGATCCTCTGCAAGCTTTGCTGGCTTTAGCTACTGCATGGCGAGCAAACTTTTCGTATCCCATTGCTGCCATTACTGGTTCGATTGGAAAAACAAGTACAAAAGAAATGACCGCTCATATACTTGCCTGCGCAGGGAAAAAATATGTGGTATCGGGAGGAAATTTCAATACTTCTCTTGGTGTTGCCATGACTATTTCTCATATGAATGATTCTTATGATGGGGCGTTATTTGAAGTTGGTATCAGTAAAAAAGGGGAAATGGATACTATTATTCAGATACTTAACCCAACTACAGGGGTTATTACTTGCATCGCTCATTCTCATGTGGAAGGGCTTGGCTCGTTAAGTGAAATTGCTCTTGAAAAGCGAGCTTTATTTAAAAAATTTAATTCAGAAAATATAGGAATTGTCTCAGGCGACTTTCCATTTCTGAGTGCTGTTTCTTATCCTCATCCGGTAATTCGGTTTGGGTTTAAAACAACAAATCAAGTACAAGCACGTAAATTAATAGAAAAGGATGGCACGCTCTCATTTGTTTTAAAGCTGTATGAGCATAAATATCCGATTGTACTTACGCAAACGCATCGTGGATTAGTGAATAATATTCTTGCTTCAGCAACATTGGCACATCATTTGGGGGTCTCTGATGAGGTGATTTTACGTGGTATTAAAACTCTGCCAGGGTGTTCGCAGCGCTATGAAGTCTGTAAATTAAGGGACTTTAAAGGGTTTTTAATTGATGATTGCTACAATGCTTCTCCAGAAAGTATGAAGGCAGCATTATTGGCTTTTGAATCAGAAAAAAGTTCTGGAAAAAAAATAGCGGTGCTGGGCGATATGCTTGAGTTAGGAGAAAATAGTGCTTTTTGGCATCGGCAAATTGGTCGATTTTTACGACGAGTGCCAAGCTTAAAGCATCTGATTTTAGTGGGAGATCAGGTTAAATGGATTGAAAAAACAGCTCCTCATGGGATCACGATAGAAAAAGTTGCTTCATGGCAAGATGCTGTTTCTAAATTATCTGCTACGCTAGAGGATCATGCGGTTGTTTTAGTCAAGGGTTCCCGTGGCATGCAATTGCAGAATGTGGTAGCAAAGTTTGTCGATAAGCAGGTATGTGTTTAGCCTATGGAATCCGTTAGTCAACATAAGTCAGTATTGGTGCAAGAAGTTCTTGAAGCACTCAATATAACTCCAAATAAAACCTTTCTTGATGTTACCTGTGGCGGCGCTGGCCATACACGCGCAATTTTGGATGCTGATCCAACCGTTAAAGTGATTGCGCTTGACTGGGATATGAAAGCCATTGAACGAGCAGAACCGCTCCTTGAAATCTATGGGGATCGTTTACAGCTGATATGGGGAAGTTTTGCCCATCTTTATAAATTACAAAAGAAACACAAAATTCCTAAAGTTGATGGAATTCTTGCTGACTTTGGCACCTCACAAGATCAAATTCATGAAGGTGAAGGGTTTTCGTTTAAGCACGATACTCCTCTTGATATGCGCATGTCTGTTGGCCATTATAAGACCAATGCGTATCATGTGGTTAACTTTGCAACAGCAGAGGAATTACGTGAAATTCTTTGGACCTATGGTGAAGAAAATCGAGCAAAAGATATTGTTGCTCGTATCGTAGACGCCCGTCAAAAAAGTCGGATTCATACAACAAAAGAATTGGCGCTTATTGTAGAACAAGCAGTTGGGTTTAGACGTGAGTCAAGAACGCATCCTGCAACAAAAGTTTTCCAAGCGATTAGAATTTTTGTAAATAAGGAACTAGAGAACATTGAAGCTTTTCTGCCGGTTGCTTTAAATGCACTTGCAGATAATGGACGATTGGTATGTATTAGCTTTCACTCATTGGAAGACCGATTGGTGAAGGAATTTTATAAATCGACAGAAAGAGAAGGGAGAGGAAGAATCATATCTCAGCGTCCAGTCACCCCAAGCGAAGAAGAGCTTATTCGGAATCCTTCCAGTCGCTCCTCTAAGCTGAGAGTTATGGAAAAAAAGAAGGCGTGTTAGTGTTTGACAAAATGATGGAGTCCTATTACATTTAAGTGCGACATGTGGTTTACCCGAAGTAGTGGGTCATTCATGAGGCAAAAGGTTCAATAATTATGAAAATAACAGAAGTTAAAATCTATCCGGCAAAAGAAAGTGGCACACGCTTAAAAGCATATGCGACAATCGTATTTGAGAACGCCTTTATCGTCCGTGATTTGAAAGTCATTGAAGGAGAAAAAGGTCTTTTTGTTTCTATGCCTTCACGTCGTAGAAAAGACGGTTCTTTTAGAGATATTGCTCATCCACTCAATGGTGATATGCGTAAACACATCGAAGAAAGTATCATTAACGAATACAAGTCTCTTGAAAAATCAGGAAGACTGAACGCAGCTACTCCTGAATCGGATGATTACTCGTTCGATAATAACTAAAAAATTTAGTTGGGGCGTCGCCAAGCGGTAAGGCACCAGGTTTTGGTCCTGGCACCAGAGGTTCGAATCCTTTCGCCCCAGCCATAAAATAAGCCGGCATTCGTGCCGGCTTTTTAACGTCTATTTTTTCTGGTAGTGCTTGTACAGCTTTGTGCTCAACCCCCAACACTCACTTCGTATCGTTGGAGGCGACGTCGTGCAAGATAGCGCATAGGCTCAAGCGTTTTGCTCTAGTGCGTGTACAGTTTTGCTGAGCTTTTTAATCAAAGAAGCCAAGTTTTTCAAGATCTTGCCTTAGTTCAAACATCGGCAATCCCATCACGGCAGAATATGATCCATCAATCCATTCAAGAAATTGAGCGCCATAAAATTCAACCGCTACTGCTCCAGAAGCAATCATGGCCCACGAATGTTCCAAGTACCTATCAATCCATTGATCGGGAATCACAAAGCGATAGCGAGATTCTATCACACGCTCTTGCCGTTCGAGCATTACCCACGTATTTCCATCCCATCTTTTTTTATCAAGGCAATAGGCAGTTCCCGTTACTGCTTTTTCGCCAAGAGATTTCAATTTCTTAATCGCATCTTCACGATCAGTTGGTTTGCCATGAATCACTCCTTGTGCATCATATCCCATAGAATCAGCAGATAAGACAAAGATTTCTTGACCTTCGTGCGTGCCTGGTTGCAGTAATGCATGGTCCATTTTGTCGCGTGCTATCTGTTGCAATAGGTCAGGAAAAGACATTGATCTATCGGCTGCTTCTTCATCGGCACCGTGACCAATGCATTCAAAGAGAATATGAGCTTCCTGCAGCAAAACCTGGCGGGAACGAGACGTTGAAGCAAGGTATAAAATTTTAGACATGACAGTTTCTCCATAATAAATATTTATCCGAAAATTATTTTGCCATTTTTTAAGCTTGTTTTTTTACAGTCATCCCCAACGAACGATAATCGCGGCAGAACATGTGTGTTCTGTTAGATTTCGTAAGTGGTACGGGGACCCAGTCGTAACAAGAAAAAGTCCTTTTTAATGCAGCACTTTCCTCATTTTTGAACCATCAGCTGGCATCACTTTGCCCTGCATTTCAAGAAGTTCAATAACGCGAGCAGAGCGATTATATCCAATTTTAAAACGTCGTTGCAAAAGTGAAATAGAAACTTCATCAATGGTGCCCAAAAATTG
>CANNBR010000045.1 GCA_947502805.1 bacterium | reverse complement strand
AAGAAAAAGTGTTCACAAGTTTAATGTTCCGCATCGGTGGGTTGTTGAACGAGCTTTTGGAATTTTATCGTGGCTTCGCGGTATTAAAACTTGCTGGGCAAAGACACTAGAATTAAGTTTAGGATTCCTTCAATTAGCCTGTTCTATAAGGCTTTTAAAGATGGTTTAGTTTTCGGATAAGCTCTTAAAAAAGAGATAAAGAAACTATTGAATTTAATGGAAAAAGAAAATTCTGAAAAGGTTCGTGAAATACTTTTGGCAGCTGCTTATTTTAAAATAAGCACAGAAGATGATCTAACAGCGTTTTTGAGTGCATCAGGAATTGATCGAAAAGAAGAAGTATCATCAGAAAATAAACAATTAATGGGTAATTACGCAGATACTTTTCTTGAATTAGCTAAGTCAAAAAATGATGTTAGTTTTTTACAAGCACAAGAAATACAAGAGATGAAAGGTTTTTGTGGAGAAAAGGCATTGTGGTCAGTTCTTAATATGATTTTTTATAATCCAGAAACCCAATTGTTAGATCTGACAATCTTACCTGAAAATGTTCAGAAGAGTTGCTTGCCGGTGTTGCGTGAATTTATTGAGAAATATTCTAATCCAAAGACTTCTAAGTTTTATTCATTGGCATCTAAAGATTTTTTAAATTTGGTGCATGGGATTGAAGGAGTTAGGTATGTGCGCAGTATAGTTGAGATACCAGGAGAGCGCTCAGAGACTCTAAAAATTTTAAACCATTTGCTTGGAACACAAGCATCTTCATACCAAAAGCTTGCAACTATTCTTTCTACTACAGAAAGAACGATTACTTTTAATGAACCTAAAGATGAAAATTATGGCATCGTAGAGGTGAAAGTTGAGGATAAAAAGAATAGCGTAGATTTTTTTGGAAAATGGAGTTTTGAAAAAGATCATATTTACTTTGTTTTTGATAAAGAGAAGCAAGCTTCTATCAATATAACTAAAGTTGCAGAATTAGATGGTGCTATTGGCTTTCCAGGTACGCTTGTGAGGCTCATACCAGGGTGGTTACATAAATTTATTAACTGGGAATATGATTCTGCATATCAAGTTGAAGAAATTCTAAAAAATAACAAGGTAACAAAAGAAGAAATTGCTGAACTGTCTCAGGGATTAGCTGAAAAAAAATGCACGCTTCTTCATACTGCTATTGAACGTAGTCGGGCTAATTTAGTGAAATATTTTTTGAGTAAAGATATTGACCCAAATAAAGCTGATAGTAATGGGGATAAACCGCTGATACTGGCTGTTAAGGGTGATGATATTTCAATAGTGAAGCTTTTAATCGATGCAAAAGCATTAGTAAACGAGAAAAGTCAGGGTGGAAATACCGCGCTACTATGCGCAGTAAATAATAAAAATGCAGATATGGTGAAGCTTTTAATCGATGCAAAAGCATTAGTAGATGAGAAAGATAATAAGGGGATGACTGCATTAATATATGCAACAATATATGGAAAAATAGATATAGTGAAGCTTTTAATTGATGCAAAAGCATTAGTAGATGAGAAAGATAATAAGGGGGTGACTGCATTAATGTATGCAACAGTTAATGGAAAAACAGATATAGTGAAGCTTTTAATCGATGCAAAAGCATTAGTAAATGAGAAAAATCAGGATGGAAAGACTGCATTAATATATGCAACAATGTATGGAAATGCAGATATGGTGAAGTTTTTAATTAATGCAAAAGCATTAGTAGATGAGAAAGATAATGAGGAAATGACTGCATTAATGTATGCAACAATATATGGAAAAACAGATAGAGTGAAGCTTTTAATTGATGCAAAAGCATTAGTAGATGAGAAAGATAATAAGGAAATGACTGCATTAATGTATGCAGCAGTTAATGGAAAAACAGATATAGTGAATCTTTTAATCGATGCAAAAGCATTAGTAAATGAGAAAAATCAGGATGGAAAGACTGCATTAATGTATGCAGAAAAAAACGGATACATGAGTATAGTGAAGCTTTTGAAAGATGTTGAGCTGGAAAATTTAGCGCTTTAGTTTAGCGTTGCTTTTAAAAAAGTCTGCGACATGTTTTTATTTTCAACTTCGTCAGGCAGCCCGAGATAGCCTCGAAGATCACGATATAGTTTTAATAAATTTAGATGGTGAGGGAGGGGAAAGAATGTTTTTTTAGGTTAAAGCAGTACTGTAAAAAGTGTTTGTGGGTTGTTATTTCTTATAAAGATACGGTATGCTAAACATCATTATTTCATTCTAAGAAAAGGAAGATTATGAGACTATTCTTTGGAAATGCCTTGTGGCACCTGATTGAGCAATCAGACTTTATGATAAAGACGGTTTTAGTTATGCTTTTGGTAGCATCTGTTGCTTGCTGGGCTCTCATTTTTTATAAATTGAATTTGTTTAATCTTAAAGATAAACAACTGCGGGAAACTTCAAAAAAAATTAATCGCATTACTACTCGTCAAGAGTTGCTTAAATTGACCAATGAAGAAGCCAATACGCTTTCGGGCCTTGTGTTACTTGAGTATGTGCAAGAGATGCAAACGATTGTGCAAAAAAAGGGAAAACATTCCGAGGGAAAGCTTTCTGATCGAGACATCGATTACCTTGATGCAAAGCGTTTTTCTGTTATTGATTCGTTAGTATATGAAGAAGAATCATATCTTTCTGTTCTTTCTGTTGCTGCAGCTTCAGGTCCTTTAATTGGATTATTTGGTACTATATGGGGTTTAACTAATTCATTTATTAGTATCAGTGAAAAACAATCAGCAGATATCGTAACGATTGCTCCTGGTATGGCGGAAGCATTGATGACCACAATGGCTGGTCTTATGCTCGCTATTCCAATGCTTATTATGTTCCATTACCTTGCTGGTCGTGTTCGTACTATTGAACATGCGCTTGGTTACTTATCTGATCAAATTCATAACGTTGTTATCCGTGTAATGGTAGAGGGAGAAGAAAAACATGAAACGATGGTATCAAATGAGGCGCCGAAAAGGCCTTTTGTCCCCGGAAATTAGTTTAACTCCTCTTATTGATACAGCATGGGTGTTACTTGTGGTATTTATGATTGCTAGCCCTACCATTAAAAAAGAAGCGGGGCTTCAGGTTGAGCTACCTAAGGGCAATATGCAAGAAGCAAAAGAGATGACTGCAAAAGATATTACGGTTGTACTCGATAAAACGGGAACTATTTTTCTGAATGATTCAAAAGTTGCTGAAAAAGATCTTATTGAAAAACTCAAAAAAATTGTTGGCAAGGGGAATGAGAAAACAGTTTTTGTAAAAGCTGATACCTCTGCTCATTACGGAAAAGTTATTGAACTTGTCGATAAGATAAAGTATGTGGGAGGGGTTACGTATGTTGCTCTGGCAACCTCAAAACTCTCTTAGAGTACGTTCAGTTTTTATTGTATCGCTGGTGCTGCATCTACTTATTTGTTTCTCTCTTTTATTTGTCTGCAAAGATTATCACCAGCGATTACTTATTGACCTTTCTTCACGTATTCCTTCCAATGCTATTATAAAGCTGTTGCCTCTTTCGGCATCCCGTCCATCCTCACAAGTTTTGGGAGTTAAAGGTGGTAGGAGAAATAGTAAGCATAATAAGCAACAATCTGGAAATAAAAATAAGACACAGCAGCTAAAGAAAAAATCCCCTACTTCTTTAGCAAAACAGACTGTTGTTAGTAAGTCTGTGAAGGCTGCAAAAAATTCCTCCCTTGCCAAGGCTCTGTCAGATAAAAAAACAGTAAGTAAAAAAGCTCTTTTGCGTGAAAAAAAGAAATCTTCCATCGCCAAAGCTAAGGCAGATAGGAAGGCTGCAGAGGAATTGAAAAAGCATAATGAAAAACTAGCTCAAGAAAAAAAAGATTCTTCCTCCGTTAAAACTTTGGAGAACAAGAAAGAAGTGCAATCGATAAAAGAAACGGTAAAAGAAGAACAAAAAATTGAAGCCTTGCAACAGTCAACAGTAGATCAACCAGCAGTTGAAGGAACCAGCGGAAGTGGCGCACTAGGTCCTGAGGGTCAGGAGATTTTGTATCTGACTAAGCAGGAGTTTGATGCGCTTCAGATTCAGCAAAAATTACAAGAATGTCTTTTTGATCTGTGGACCCCGCCAGCAGGTATTCCTTCAGGAATATTCTGCGAAGCGTTAGTTACCATTGGATGGGATGGAGCAATTCTTGAAACACAGTTTCTCAAAAAAACTGATATTTTAATGTACGATCTTTCGGTTCAGGAAACATTGGAACAGGTTATATTTCCACATGAAGTGTGGGGCAAGCAAATAACGATAGCATTTAAGCCATAAAGAAGCCCCTACAACTACTATGGGGCAGCAACAATGATGAAAGAAACAATGATACTAAAAAAAACACAGATGATTGTAGCAGTACTAGTAATTTCACTCTTGAATTTTACGTATTCATATGGTGATGAAAAAGTACAATCAGCGCAAGGCCAATCTTCTTTTAAGGTAGAAGTTGATGCAAAAACCAATAAAAAAAGACGCATATTACTGGTGCCTATTTTGCTAGCTGATACGAAATCTCAAGAAGTATGTGAAGCGCTCAAACGGGCATTAGATTATACCGAGCAGTTGGATGTCGACATAGAATACAAGACCGAGCCTTATAAAAAAAAGCAGGTTATTGCATTGAAAGAAAAGGGCTATCACTTTGTTGTTTTTCTCACTGAAGACAAAGAAGATAAAGTGTACGAATGGCGCCTGTATGATACCCATAAAGCAGTTATGCAGACAGGGTTTAGAATAGCAAAACAAGGGAAAGTTTCTCGTGGATGGGGTTATTCATTAGCTGATTCTGTGATTCCAGCATTGACGAATAATAAGCCTTTTGCTTGTTCAAAGTTAACCTACTGTCAGACGAGTAAAAAAGGAGAAACGACTGTCTACGTTGCAGATTTCGATGGTTCTCATCCAGAAGTTCTTAAGCAATCAAGCCGTCAAATTATTGCACCACGTTGGAACAGGGACCCTGAAAACCCAATGGTGCTTTATTCAAAATACACAGCACTTAATATTCAGCTTATTTCCTGCGGGCTTGATGGTTCAGAAACAGTAGCATCTAGCTTTGATGGATTGAACATGCTGCCGACCTTTTCATTTGATGGTAAAGAAGTAGTGATGTGCTTATCCCGTGATGGCAGCAGTCAGTTGTATCACTATGGGTACAACAAAAATCTTAAAAAAGTGGGATATACTCGTTTGACCTATAATACAGGCAATAATATTTGCCCTGCTTTTCTTCCAAATGGGGATATTGTCTTTTGTTCTGACTTTGAATTAGGGCGTCCGCAACTCTACTACATGCATAGAAAAGATGATTCTATTGAACGTTTAACTGAAGGTGGCGCGTCTACCTCTCCTCAGTATTGTGATGCAACCAAAAAATTAGCTTATTCAAAATTAGAAAAAGGAGTGATGCAGCTCTTTTTGTATGATTTTTCTAAAAAACAGGAAAAGCAGGTTACTTCTGATGCTGGGCATAAGCAGGAATGTACCTGGTCTGCCTGTGGTAATTACCTTGCTTATACGGTAGTAGAAGGGAAAAATCAGCGTATTGTTTCCCATTCTCTTTTGACAGGAAAGAATAAATTTCTGACTTCTGAGGGAAAAACCTGCACCTATCCAAGCTGGTCGTCCCTCTACAGCACCTTTCCGGTTGTCAGATAGGGTTAAAGATCGACAGTATCGATCATTTTTGCTATTGTAGTAATGAAAAAAGAGGAGAGGGGAATACCTCTTAAATTTATAAAATAAGTAAAAGGAACGTTATGAAAGGACGCAATACCAGCGGCGGACCACGCAATTTGATTGTTACAGTTATTGTTGGAGTGCTCTGTCTTTTAATTGTTACAAAACTTCACCATGATGTTCGCTCAAAAAGCGAACGAAGCTTTTCTCAGTTTTTAACAGCAGTAGAAGCTGGCACCGTAAGGCACATAGAAGTGGATGGTCCTGTTGTTCAGTGGAAATCTGATGATAAACAGGTCTATCAAACGATTACTCCAGCCGATCCTCAATTATGGGAAAAGCTACAGAAAAAAGGTCTTGATATAAATTTCAAAGACGCTTCAACTCATATGGGGCTGTCGCAAATTCTTTTAATCTTAGCCTTTCTTTTTGGCCTTGGGTTTATCTGGTATATGTTCCGTCCTAATAAAAACGCTGGCGGCGGCGGTGGCAATATTTTCACTATGGGTAAAAGCCGTGCAAAAATGTTTATGCCTTCAACTATCAAAGAAAAATTTAGTTCAGTTGCTGGTGCTGCCGAAGCTAAAGAAGAACTTTTTGATATGGTTGATTTTTTAAGAAATCCTGAAAAATATAAACGCCTTGGGGCAAAAATTACCCGTGGAGCCTTGCTAGTTGGAGAACCAGGTAATGGTAAAACATTGCTTGCTCGTGCAGTAGCTGGAGAGGCGAACTGTCCTTTTTATAGCATTAGCGGTTCTGATTTTATCGAAGTGTTTGTTGGTGTTGGTGCTTCACGTGTTCGTGATCTCTTTGCTCAAGCACGTAAAACAGCTCCAAGCATTATTTTTATCGATGAAATTGATGCGGTTGGCCGTTCCCGTGGAAGCGGAATTGGTGGCGGCGGCAACGATGAACGCGAACAAACATTGAACCAACTTTTGACTGAAATGGATGGCTTTGAAACAGCAAAAGAACCGGTTATTGTGCTTGCAGCAACAAATAGACCTGATGTTCTTGATAAAGCGTTATTGCGTCCAGGTCGTTTTGATCGTCGCATAGAAGTTCCGTATCCTGATTTGGTAAGCCGTGAACAGATTCTTAAAGTGCATGCAGAAACGGTATTAATTGATGCTGCAGTTGATATGAAAAAAATTGCACGGGGCACTCCAGGGTTTACTGGTGCTGATTTGGCAAATTTGATTAATGAAGCGGCAATTATTGCTTCAAAAGAAAATCAACCATTAGTAATGCTTAAAGATTTTGAAGAAGCGCGTGATAAAATTCTTATTGGTAAAGAGATCCGTACGATTGTTCTTACAGAAGAAGATCGCTCAATGACTGCGTATCACGAAGCAGGGCATGCGTTAATTCGTTTGTTGCTTCCTGAAGATACCGATCCCCTTCATAAGGTAACGATTGTTCCTCGTGGGCGTGCGCTTGGGGTAACGCATCATCTTCCTGAACGTGAAAAATATTCGACTACCAAAAATGAGATGCTTGCAAGTTTACAAAGTCTTCTTGGTGGGCGCATTGCAGAAGAATTAGTATTTGGAAAAATG
>CANNBR010000044.1 GCA_947502805.1 bacterium | reverse complement strand
CGTTTGAATTAGTTGTTGTGAATAGAAAGATGGACTTGATTCGTTTAGTGCTTCTGATAGCATATTTATGGGTGCCTTTTAGTTTAATTTCTGGTTTAGAAGCTAAAACTAAAGCACCCATTTCTATTTTTGGCAAGCCTATTCAGGTTTATAAGAAAATTCTAAATTCCTGCTAGAATCCCCCACCACGGATTTTGTTGTGTTGCCGCTTGTTCTGCCTTTAGTGCTGCTGCTTTTTGTGCTGCTTTTTGTTGTGCTGCTAGTTGTTGTGCTGCTAGTTGTTTTGCTGCTTTTTGTGCTGCTTTTTGTTGTGGTGTTTCTGCTGCGTATGCTGCTTCTTGTGCTGCTAGTTGTTTTGCTGCTAGTTGTTGTGCTGCTTCTTGTGCCGCTAGTTGTTTTGCTGCTTTTTGTGCTGCTTTTTGTTGTGGTGTTTCTGCTGCGTATGCTGCTTCTTGTGCTGCTAGTTGTTTTGCTGCTAGTTGTTGTGCTGCTTCTTGTGCTGCCGCTTGTTCTGCCTTTAGTGCTGCCGCTTGTGCTGCTAGTTGTGCCGCTAGTTGTTGTGCCGCTAGTTGTGCCGCTAGTTGTTTTGCTGCTAGTTGTTCTGCTACTACATCTGTTTCTAATGTTAAAGTCGTATAAAAATTAGTCATCGGACTGGCTGCAGTGTCGTAACACATCTGCGCATTAGAAGTTTCATTAAAATTTTTAAGCGGACAATAATTCCAACCTGGTTGATCAACTGGTCTACCTGGATCTGAAAAATAAACTGGTAAATAAGGCATCAAATTCAATCTACTGTCGTCTGATGGAGTTACTCCTTGATAATACTGCAATGGATCTTCTGAAGCTGATAGCCCACCACTCCACGCTTCATTTGGCTGACTCCCAGGTACTTGTAAGTAACGACCTACTGTAAAACTATTCACTGTCAATTCAGATAAAAATGCCTGCGGAACAGTAAAATTTATCGGTTGATCTCCTGGAATTAGAGATGGAGCAGCGCAATCCATCACAACCGGTCCTGTTATTCCTGCAGTTACACCCAATGAACCAGTAAACACTGGTACTCCTGTACTTATTGCAGCTGGAGCTTGCATTGCCGCTATTTGTATCGCATCTGAAAATATTCCCTGGCCTGGCGTAATGTTTTGAGGGATAGTAAATTTCTGATTTAACAAAGGAGTTTGCTGAGCTGCTGGCAATGAAAACCACTGCATATTTTGAGCAAATAATTGAAAGTAACTCATCCCACTCGTAAAAGAAACTCCATCATAGGTAGTTGCAGAATTGCCTGAAGCGATATAAGGGTTATTTAAAACTGAATAGTTACCAGTTAAGTCGCCTGTTGCTAACACCGTTGCTAAGGGATTAATAGGGTTATTCCAACCATTAACATTTGAAAGTTGTTGAGAATCACCAGCATAACCAGGTGAAACAACAGGCGCAAAAATTAAGGGAAAATTATATACGAATCCACTGTTGTCAGAAAAACTACTCAGCCAACCATTTGCAGAAAAAACACCCTTAGGTAATATCCAACCAGTATCCCACGCACTAACTCCCTTGTACGTGGGATTCATCGTGCTAACACCCATAGTAATACGTGTACTATAACTATTCGCTTCATTATAAGGGGAAAAAGTTGTCTGACGTTGATTTGGCTTAGCAAGCGAAGCCATTGTGCCATAAAAAAGAACTGAAGAACCTCTCCACCAAGAATCTCGTGGAATATAGGTATACCATGAGGGCATTTGGGCAGTAGTTGCCGTAAAAGTACAAGGGTGAATGTTCCCGTTTGCATTAAGGCAAAAAATCTTATTAGCGCAGCCTAATGAACTATACAAATTAGCCGCTGTCTGAGCTAAAAACACATCCGAGTAATCAGGCAATGTTGCATTCACATAAACAGTGCTTGTAGTATTATTTTGATTTAGAATTTGCAAAGGATTAGGATTAAAGGGTAATTGAACTTGCGCGGGTCGTTGCATATAGAGTTTAGAAGCCGCACCTTCGGTATATCCCCTAAAAGTATAGGGGCTTAAACCATACATTATTGATACTTGATAATTATTTACTGCTACTGAACTTGCTGCTCCTAAGTCAGAATACAAAGAAACATAATCACTCGTTACATTCATTGAAGGAGTATCCCAATAAGAATTGCACCCAACTTCATTATTGCAAGCATTAAAAGTATAAATTTGGGGTATATTAGTAGTCGAAAACGGATAGACCCTATTTTCATTATCCGCTTTTATCATCATCTGATAATAAGGCTGCTGAAACGGATTGCCTGGCATGTTAATTGAATACAAAATCTGATTACCATCACTTGCAACCAAGCTTGAACCAAGTAACAATAACAACAGGCTTTTATACATTTTTATTTTTTTATTCATGATTTGCCCTTTTTTAATTTGAATTAGTTGATGAAGAATTTACGGTATTCACTTGTGAAGTAGACACAGAAGTTTGAGTTGATGGAGAAAGATTTATCACGGTATTTACTTGTGGAATATATCCAGAAATGGCAGTTGTTGGACTAGTTATAATCGATTGAATGTAAGGAAGAGCTGCAGCAGTTATACCAGTATTTTCCATAAGGGTCCGCCCTACCATTAATGCTCTTAAAAAGAGCCAATCAAGAGGAGTCCCTTGTTGCAACCAATCTGATGCTTGAGGTTCTTTTCGAGGCTCATTTATTGGCCAAATACCTTTTGCGTTGGGTGTATTATTTGTTATTGCTATTGGCGTAGAAGAAATAGGAAGCGAATAGAGAGGCAACTTTGATTCTGTAACATAATCATACGTAAGGTTACCAATCACTCCCTGGCTAGGAATAGCTTCCTGAGTTTCACCAATAATCTCATTATTTGTTTTCATAATACTGTACAAAGAACTTGCGGTAGTACTATACAAATGCCCATTAAAAAGAGCCTGGAGAAACATATACGCAAATGAATAATTAGTGCTTGAAAAGTCGGCGCCTACATTTTTTGTTCCTAAATTGGCCTGCAAAGTTAATGCATAAAGATTCGAAATCCCCATCCATACATCTCTTTGTGAAAAGGCTATGCCACAAGAATTTGATAAAGAAACTGAAGTTTTTTCCATAAGAGCAGGTAATAATGAACTTTCTAACAACTGTCCTGTTTTCTTTTTACCATAGGTCTTATTGTTAGGAGCGGTCATACTAGTGATTGACGAATCTTTTACAGGATTTGCGGTATACCCCTGAGCCAATGGATCTTGAGCAAACATCAGAGGGAAATCAAATGAATTAAGCTTCACAACACCGGTAACTGCAGGAGCTTGAAGGGCTCCACTACTAGAAGTTACTGTCACCACTACTGCCCACGGTTGCTTGTCTTCAAAAAAATTAGTTGGATACGTTACCGGAACTTGGCAACTCAAATTATCAACAGTTGTTGATGTATAGGAAGTAGGATTTGCAGAAGATTGATTATATCCAGTAGCATTTACCGATTGAAACGTTATAAGTGGATTTGTTGTCGCTGCAGAAGCAGAAACAAGTCCCATCATTCCACCCCCCATCACTCCAACCCCAAGGATATAACTACCTCCACTTAAAGACGTTTGATAATTTGCTGTGTTATTTGTTTGGAAAGCAACTTGCCTAAAAAATGATCCTTGCGTTGCAACAGGAGCATTTGCCCAATTATCAGCAGGTTCTTGCACAGCATATAAACTTGTACCACCAGCCGCTATTCCATACACCTGAGTAGAAACTGGTAAAAATGAAACATTATTTTGATTTTTCAAAGCTACAGCAAATGAGGTAAATCCTGGATACATAAATCTATAAGCTAATGAATTTAAGGGAGCATCAACCGCGATGGGATAAGTCAAAGGATTTATCAACCCTTGCTTAGCCGGGCTAATTGTTGGCATTGCACCTGCAGGAACATTAGAAACCTGAACTGGTGTTGGCTGACCGGAAGGTATCACGACCTGCTGTATTCCATACACACCGCTAGAACTTATTGCAGAGGTAGAGGTATTACTGGTATTAATAACTATTAAACCTGCAAATGTTTCTAATGCGCCCAACGTAAATCCTGATGCCTGGGTAATTTGAGAATTACCATTAGTCGTAGCAAGGCCAATACTATCAGGAACAGTAATGTTCCGAAGATAACGAGACCAAGAAAATAAATTTTCAGCCGCAGTTAAAAACTTATACACAATTGCTCGTTCTTGAAGGGCTGTTGTATTACTTGATGGGTACAACACATTTAAAAAAGAATTTTGATCCGAACTTCCCGTTGGTGAAAAAATAAAAGCAGAAGAAGCCATGGCTAATCGTGCAGAAAAATACTCAATAACCGCTGCATTATAATACGCAAGATCGCCAGTAGTACTATTATTAGTAATATAAGAAGCCAAATTCTTTGAATTTATGGACCAAAGAGCATTCCCACCCAATAAAGTTGAATTTGTTAAAGGTTTAGTATCAGACACAGCCAAACCACCCGCTTTTGGGGTGTACTGTGTAAGCCCAGAATTAACCCAAGAACTTTGTGCAAAAACTGGATCTAAATGATACGTAGTAACTGTATTATTTATAGCAAAGCCAGAAGACCAAGCTGGTGGCTGTAATAACTGAGTATACAAAGGAACTATAGACGTCCCTGAAAAACATTCTGCATAAAGACCCGATAGCGCATTTCCATATAATCCAGGCCGATAATAGGTGCTCGCTTGAGCTCCCATTACTGCTAAAAACAACATCGATTTTAACCAATTTTTCATTTTACACTTCCTTTTTTTCTCATTTATAATTTTTTATCTTCAATTCATATTATTTCAAATTGAATTCAGCCAGTCAATAGTTTTTTAAAATAATAAAAAAATAGACTTAAAACCCACTCGATCATTGTTTAGAACAAGGCGTAGGTGTTGCCCTCTGCAGACACCACCAAACAGGTTGCAACTGTGGCTTAATGGCTTTTAATAAATATAACTCGGTCCAGCTCCTACGGGCCAGGAACTACATCGCCAGACTTGACACTCCTTACCCATATGATATAATTCTATTAGAATATCATACATAATGGAGAATCACTTGAAGAAAATAACTTTATTCATAACAGCATTGAGCTTAATAGCATCACTATCACTACAAGCAGCACAAGCTCCGACACAGCCTTTTATGCATGAACCTCAAGCAATTTTTTATCAAACTACTAGCGAAGGGCTCAAGATTTCCCTTACACCTGAAGGCGCACCTATCCACTTACTAAACATCATGACAAAGCCAATTGGTGAAAATGACGAAGACATGACTATAAAAATTTTTATGAAAACTGCACATAAAAGCTATCGACCTTTTTGTTTTACTCTCTGCAGAAATGCAGATGGCGAACTTGCGATTGCATTAACAGATGATAATTTACATCTTCTTACAGACTTCCCCACAGGAAGTACTCCACTTGAAAAATTTAAACTCTATGCAGGAGGAAAAGGAGTACGTACCTCTCCTGACTATATTTTTCAACAAATTCAACCAACCGTTTTAATTCAACATGTTCCGGTTCAAGTACCCATTCATATACCCTACCTGGTAGATAGACCCTATCCAGTCGATAGAGTAGTCACCATTCCATATAGACTCATCAAAGAAACTCCTTTAGCGGCGCCTACTAATCTCTCAGCTGCACCAATTACTCTTCTCATTCAATCATCCCAATCAATTCCCGAATGCAATAAAGCCACGCAAGATTTACAAGCGATTCCTGCAACCATGGAACAAAAAGAACCTAATATCGAAGTTGCAAAAAAATCTGCAGAAGATAAACAGGCAAGAAAAATTGCCAAACAACAAAGAACTTTACAAGATCGAATAGATAAGGCTGCTCTTTTGCTACAGGAAAAAATTGTACAAGAACAAGAAGCTGAGCAAGCGAAAAAAGATGCAGCGCAAAAAGCTAGCAAACATAAACAAGAAAAAGCACAACAAGAACGTGCTCTAGAAGTTGCAAAAAAATCTAAAGAAGAAGAAGATGCTCAACTTAGAAAAATTCAACAAGAAAAAGCAAAAAAAATTACGGAAGAACAACGAGCTGAGCAAGCGAAAAAAGATAGAGAAGCTTCCGCTGCTCTAAAAAAGGCGACTGCAGCTACTTTAACCACACCAACACCAAGCGCTTTAGGAAATAAAAAAGGTAAGGCTGCTAAAGATGATGATGAGGCTTTTCTTAAAGAAGCCATGGCAGAAAATACTGCTATTGCAAAAGCTGCTCTTATTCAAAAAGCCCTGGCAGAAAAAGCTCTAGCAGAAAAAACCATAGCCGAAGCCACTGCTCTCATAGCAACCATTTCACTAAAACCAGCACCAGAATTAGCATATCCTGCAAAAGCTTCTGGCTCTAACCAAGCTGGCCCAGCAGAAGAAGAAATAATTCTGCTTAGAGAGATTAATGTTGAAATGGAAAAAAATAATTATATTATGGCCAAAAAATTAATTAAAACCATTAACCCCAATCACTTACAATACTCCATTGCTTCAATGAATATTTATCTCAACCAAATTAGCTTGCTAACAAAAGATGAAATAAAAAATCTCATGATTAGCGCATACAAATTTACTAAGGACGAAAGTGTTAATTACGAGGACCGATGTTTTTTGTATTTTGGGCTTGCAATCTACACAAAAAACCCAATCATAAAAGAGTCTCTCCTTGATAAATGCATTGAGCTAGACAGAAATAAAATACATAGAAGAGCCAGATCCCTTAAGCAAAAAATGGTGCTTGAACGATACGACTTAACAAACCCCCTATGCAAAACATGCAGCCCTGAACTTTGCCTTCACACCAAAGCATTACTTGATGTCCTATCGCTAGAAGCAGATGGTAACTTTTTTAGAGAATTGCTTTTACTAAAAATTATATTTTTAGTAAAAGCAATTCTAGCTCCAAATAGCTGCTTACAATTAACAAGCACCATGAAATCTCTAACAATTGACCCAAGGAAAACTCTCATCGAGAATTATGATATTCAAGTAAGAGGCTCGGAACACACCACAGAACAACTTGCAGAAATAAATAGCCTCATACCAGCCGATATCATACCAGCTGACAAATTGCATCGCTTAGAATAAGAAAAGTTTTAGCGTCGCACTTCATATTTGATTTCGCCCCAGACTTGACACTCCTTACCCATATGATATAATTCTATTAGAATATCATACATAATGGAGAATCACTTGAAGAAAATAACTTTATTCATAACAGCATTGAGCTTAATAGCATCACTATCACTAC
>CANNBR010000043.1 GCA_947502805.1 bacterium | reverse complement strand
GTTATTTACGAGCAGGTGCGGTTGAATTTGCTAAGCAATACAATATGGATCAAGTACTTGCCAAAATGTTTGATACACAGCAATGGCAGCAGCAAGTACAAAAGAAAAAAGTTCGTGTTGTGCGTCGTCTCCGACGAGGTGGGCAAAAACAGGTAATTCAAGGAACTTCAAGCCGTCCGATTGTGTTTGAAGAAGAACCAAAAATTGCAAAAGCTGATCATGACTTCTTATTTTCTTCTCCTGTTGAGCGCTCAAAATATTGGTTAAGCTCTCCGTTTGGGCCACGAAAAATTGGTAAAAGGGTTTGGAAGTTTCATTATGGTATTGATATGGCCTGCCCACGAGGAACTCCTGTTCAGGCAGCAGCATCCGGGATTGTCGTTGAATCCTATTTACACAATGGATATGGAAACTGCATAGTAATTCTCCATAATCATAAATATAAAACACGGTATGCCCACTTACATGCTCGGTACGTAAAAGCAGGGCAAGAAGTGGCTCGTGGAAAAGTAATTGGCTCAGTAGGAGCAACGGGAGCAGTAAGGTCCAGGTCACGTGGAAATGATGCTTCCCATCTTCATTTTGAAGTATATTCTTATGGAAAAAGAGTAAATCCACTTTCAGTTCTTATGTAGGAGTTAAGTAAATATGATGCAGAAAATTCGTAATTTTATTACCTGGTGGAATCGACCGAACAAAGGGGTGATCGTTGATTATGCCCAAACATTGCTTTGGCTTTTGCCGCTTGCCTTTGTTATTCGTACCTGGGGCTATGGATTGTACCGTGTGCCAACTGGCTCTATGGAAACAACAATGTTGGTTGGAGAAATGTTTTTTGCAGATAAGTTTACCTACAGCTTTCGTAAACCAAAGCGTGGAGAAATTATTACGTTTAACGAGCCCGTATATCGTTACTCAGAAAATAAGTTAATGAGTTTATTTGAGCATTATATTTGGGGGCCTGAAAATTGGACCAAACGAGTAATCGGAATTCCTGGTGACCATATTGAAGGAAAAATAGAAGATGGCAAACCTGTTGTGTATCGCAATGGTGATAAGTTGGATGAGCCATATGTTAACAACTATTCACTTGTTCCGATTGATATACAAACACAAACATTTAGATCATATGACCCAGCCTTCAGTTATCAAGACCAGCCTTTTTATAAGATGAATGGAATGTTGGTAAAACAAATTCAACGAAGATACGCAGAGCATGGCTATGCCCCAGAACGTTTTCCACACACTCCTGTTGATGGTCAAATTCCTGGTAGCGATATGAGCGATACGTATGATGTGCACCTAGGCGAAAATAAGTACTGGGCAATGGGGGATAATCGTTTAGGAAGTTGGGACAGCCGTGGATGGGGGCCACTAGACGGTAAGCTTATTCATGGAAAGATAGCATTTCGCATTTTTTCTCTCGATACAACCGCTAACTGGCTGATTGCTGATTTGATTATGCACCCTATCTCCTTCTGGACCCGCTTTAGGTGGTCTCGATTCTTGCAAATAGTTTCGTAGTCAGTGGTATGCCAAGAAAGTTGGCAGATGAAAAGTATTATGCTAAAGTGAACGAACGTTTGAAATAAAAAGAGGTTCCTAATGAAGATGAGTATGTTGAAAAATGTGCATTTTAAGAGGTTCACTTTTACTGGTATGGCGGTTGTTTCTTTACTAGTTCTTTCTGGATGTGAATTTGGGAAGAAAAAAGAAAAAGAACCAACTCTTATAGTGGTTAATGTGTTGGCAAAAGAATTGTATGATGATTGTCATATTCCTGGCTCCATCCAAGTAGACTTTGATAAAGTCTCAGATGTTGCAAAGGGGTGGCCTAAGTCAGCCAAGATTGTTATTTATTGCGCAAATTATTCTTGTACTGCCAGTGCTAGTGCCGCACGCGATTTAAAAGCTCAAGGTTTTGATGCTTATGAATATGCAGCTGGTACGGCCGGGTGGATACAAGCAGGGTTGCCGGTAGTTGGTAAGGCGGAGTCGCCTTATTTACATCAGGCAAATGAACAACATTCAGAGTCGATGATTGATGTTCCAATGGTTTCGACTGAAGAGTTGAAGCAGTTGCTTGATAAAGAAGAGAGTGTGGGGAAAAAATAAGAGGCGGCATAGCCAAGCGGTAAGGCATGGGACTGCAAATCCTTGATCCCCGGTTCAAATCCGGGTGCCGCCTCCAAAAACTAGGTAATATTTTGAAATATACGTGCCGGGATGGCGGAATTAGGTAGACGCAAAGGACTTAAAATCCTTCGGGCTAAAGCCTGTGCCGGTTCGAGTCCGGCTCTCGGCACCATATCTCTTTCGGGATTCTATCCTTTTGTCGCTTGACAAAAGTGAATTAATGAATAGTTTACGGACTAGTACTGATTAGTTCGCCGAAGGGATGTTATATTCGTATGATAAATAAGGATACAATATGAACAAAGCAATGTTAGTTGAAAGCATGGCCAAGGTGACCAAGCTCCCTAAAGCAACTTGTAAAGAGTGCTTAGAGGCTTTTGTTTGGAGTGTTTCTAATTCTCTTAAACATAACAAACCAGTCGTTTTGACAGGATTTGGAACCTTCCAGGTATTCAAGCGTAAAAAAAGAATCGGTATCAATCCAGCTACACACATGAAGATGGAAATACCGAGCAAAAAGGTTCCAAAATTCAGACCTGGAAAGGCTCTGAGAAACCTTATCAGCTAAGTTTAAGCTATAGATTTTTGAGAGGGAGCCCCTTAAAAAGGCTCCTTCTCTTTTTGTTCCATTTTCATCTTTGATTTTCTTGCACTTCTGCTATCATCATCGATATCTTCTACTAGGTAACAATGCAGAAGAGTAAGGCGTAAAGTAGAAAAGGAGCAACGCATGCTGACAGTGACACCACCAAAAGATTCAGTTTTAGAGTGTATAAAGAATTTTGATGCTCGTGGGATTATGGACCACGTAAAAGGGTTAGATTTTAATCCCATTGAAATAACAACTTTTTTTGCTGTTGGTATTTTGGCTGGTTTTTTATGTAAAAGATATTTTAAAAGTGCCTTAATATGGGCTCTCATGGCAGTGGTGATTGTTATTGTACTTGATTACATCGGTATGGTTGCTATCCAGTGGGATACTATTAAAGGCGTAGTTGGGGCATCTCCCGCGCAGGCATTTGATAGATTGTTTCAACAATCGGTTCTGTGGGCTCGAGATAATGTACCAGCTCTTATTAGTTTTATTATCGGCTTTACTGCCGGTATAAAGGTGGGGTAAAAGAAATAATGGCACAATCATTTCAACATAAAATTTGTGAAGTTCTTGTTAGGAATAAAGTTATTACCGATCAAGAAGCTAGTGATTTACAAAGAGATTTTAAAGGGCGTTCAAAAGAAACATTTGATGAGTTCTTGGTAAGTGAAGGGTTTACAACAAGGGATGAAATTCTAGTAGCCCTTTCGGAATACTACGAAGTTCCTGCCTTCAATGTGATGGGGTACATGTTTGACCATCATTTATTGCTTCAGTTTCCTCAGGATTTCTTATTGCGTCATGGCGCTATTCCTCTAGAGCGTGATGAAAACATGCTCGCTATTATTGTAAGTGATCCGCATAATGCAGATCTTCTTCCTGAGTTGGCGGAATATGTTTCGGATGACATTCGTTTGTTTGTCGGACTGCGTGAAGATATTATCGATGCAGTTATGGAGTTCTATGAAGAGTCTCCTTTTACTTTCGATGAAGACCGTCCGGGGGATGAGTCTGATGAGATGTATGAAGATGAAGGACTTATTGAAGACATTTTCAAAGACTAAAATTTTAGTTTGCTTATAAGTATAAAACCGCTCTGTCAACAAAACAGAGTGGTTTTTTTTATTTGTGATAAACTTCACCTTCGTAAAATCTAAAGAATGTAATGTTAAGCCATAGGGAAATGCACATGGTAAAAAAGATACTAGTATTTTTGAGTTTGAGCCTTCTTTGTTCTGGAGTAGTAAAAGCTGATGAAACTCTTCATCTTTATGTGTCTTCTGAAGAGAAAAAAGATGATAAAACTCCTAATGATCAGCCAACAAATAATGCAGAAGCATTGAAATCTTTACATTTAGCCGCTGTTCAAGGACGTGCTCAAGCAGCTAAAAATGCATTGTTAGCAGAAATGGGTGATATCACAGCAGAGATTTCTAAAAAATTAACACAATCAAAGTCATTTGGATTAGTTGAATTCGAGATCGCTAAGTCTGCAATTGCTCAATATGGTAAGCAAGAAGATCGTTGTGCTGCAGTAGATAAAGCAATAGCAGCTGTTGAGATTGCAACACGTGCTGCTTATGCTCAGTACGCAGATGCTGAAAGTTCAGAACTACCTATTCTTGAAGTGAAAATTGCGGAACTTACTGCTGTTAAAAATGGACTTATTGCTGCTAAAAATAATCTTGTGACAAATTCATCTAGCGATGAGACATTGCTCAAGTACTTTTCAGCTTCCAATCCTACTCACAAAAGAGTGGTAGAGGGTGCAGCGATTACAGGGATAGTCTCAGTTGTAGGTGTTGTTTGTTGGGGGGTAAACAAATTACTGACCTCAGCAAGGCAGTAGGTAGGGCGTTTTAATAATCTACCTCTCGTTTTAAAATTAAAGCCGCTCTGTTTCTAAAGCAAAGTGGCTTCTCATTTGAAAAAGCCCTTTTGGCCGCTATACTGAAAAAGACACTTCATTAAAAAGGCTTTAAAATTGATGCTTAAAATCTCTCATCTTTCTGTGGATCTTGCAGAAAAAAAATTATTAACTGATCTTTCGTTGTCGATTGCTCCGGGTACGGTACATGCCTGTATGGGCCCCAATGGCTCAGGAAAAAGCTCATTGGCATATACCTTAATGGGGCATCCACGTTATCAAGTAACTGCAGGGTCTATTGTTTTTAATGGGACTGATATCACAAGCCTTTCTACTGATAAACGTGCGCGAGCAGGGATGTTTTTATCATTACAGCAGCCATATGAAATTCCAGGGGTGACCTTAAGCACTCTTCTTCGTGAGTCATTTCATGCTGTTCACGGTCAAGACATGGTTGATTTATATATTGATCGTCTGGCGCAAGCGCTACGTCTTTTAAAAATGGATGGTACTTTTTTGCAAAGGGCGGTGCATGAAGGATTTTCTGGCGGTGAAAAAAAGCGCTGTGAAATGTTACAGCTTTTAGTGCTGCAACCAAAATTAGTCATTTTAGATGAAGTAGATTCAGGGTTAGATGTTGATGCATTTAAGCTAGTTGTTAATGCGCTTCATGCCTTTCGTACCTTGTGCCCTCAGTCATCAGTAATGCTCATCACCCACTATCAGACCATGTTGACTGCTCTTGTTCCCGATACGGTTTCGTTACTTCGCAATGGCACTCTTATTGCTCAGGGTGGACCTGAGCTTGGTAGCTATATTCAAAAACATGGGTATGAACATGCCTCATACTGACAAATATTCACAAGGGCTTACTCGAGAACTGGTGATTTCCTTATCAGCAGAAAAAAATGAGCCGGGTTGGATGACCGATTTTCGTCTAAAGGCGTTAGAAATTTTTGAGCGTAAGCCGATTCCTACCTGGGGCGCCGATCTAAGCGCGCTCGATTATCAAAACATTTGTTACTACTTAAAAGCTTCAAGAACTCAAGCAGAATCCTGGGATCAAGTTCCCGATCGCATTAAAAAAACGTTTGAAGCATTGGGAGTTCCTCAGGCTGAACAGTCATTTTTGGCTGGTGTTGGTGCGCAGTTTGAATCTGAGCTGGTGTATAAAAATATTCAACAGAAGTGGAAAGATAAAGGAGTCGTGTTTTCGGATATAGAAACAGCGGTTCATGAACATCCTGAATTGGTTAAAAAATATTTTGCCACGGTAATTCCGCCTCATGATAATGCGTTTGCTGCTTTGAATTCTGCTGTGTGGAGTGGGGGGAGTTTTGTGTACGTTCCTGCCGGTGTGCATGTTGATCTTCCTTTGCAAGCATATTTTCGTATTGATAAAAAACAGATGGGGCAGTTTGAACGCACCTTAATTATTACTGAACCTGGTAGCAGTGTGCATTATGTGGAAGGGTGTAGTGCGCCCGTGCATGGTTCAAGCTCGTTGCATAGTGCAGTTGTTGAGCTGATCGCCTTAGAAGATTCTAAAATTCGCTATACCACTATCCAGAATTGGTCGAATGACGTATATAACTTGGTAACCAAGCGAGCATTTGCTTATAAAAATGCGACCGTTGAATGGGTGGATGGTAACTTTGGCAGCAAGGTAACAATGAAATATCCCTGCATTGTTCTTAAGGGAGAAGGTGCTAAAGGACACATTATTTCTATTGCAGTTGCAGGCAAAGATCAGCACCAAGATACTGGTGCAAAAATTATTCATTGTGCGCCGAATACTACTTCGAACATTATTTCTAAATCGATTAGTAAAGAAGGTGGTAGAACCAGTTACCGCGGACTCTTGAAAGTACTCAAAGGGGCAACAGGAGTAAAAGCACGGGTGCAGTGCGATGCGCTTCTTCTTGATGCTCAATCACGGACCGATACCTATCCAACAGTGAATGTATTTGAAGAACGGGTTGATGTGGGGCACGAAGCTTCGGTTGGTACGCTGAATGACGAGCAGATTTTTTATTTGATGAGTCGAGGGTTAGCTCAGCAACAAGCGCGTGCAATGTTGGTGAATGGCTTTATTGATGTATTTGTTAAAGAGTTACCAATGGAATACGCGGTTGAAATTAATCGATTGATTGCTCATGAAATGGAAGGGTCAATCGGATGATGGAAACGATGTTACAAAAAACTATTTTTATTTCTTATCATCATCCAGAAAGCCAACCGTTTGTGTTACCACCAGAAACTGACCAACCCCAACATCTGGTGATTATCGTAGAAAAAGGTGTGCATGCAGTACTTGTTGATGCACCTGTTCTAGAATCAGGTACTGTGACGACTACTCGTGTTATAGAGCTGTATGTACAAGATCGGGCATCGGTAGTTTGGAATCAACAAAGAGAATGTGCGTCTACTCTTGAGCAAGTAGTTACGGTAGTGCTTGAAGAGCAGGGGTCTTTTGAAAAAACATTTTTTTATAAAGTAGCCAGTACTGGTACTTCTCGTTATTCATTTATACTTGTAGGGAGCCATGCACAGGTAACACTTGGTGGACGTATGATGTTGACTGGTACAAGCAAGCAAAACATTATGGTAGAGCAGATTCACCATGCTTCTGATACCACAAGTACTATTGAAATTCATGCGGTTCTTGATGATAAGAGTTCTTTGGATTATCAAGGAACTATCACTGTGGAAAAAACTGCAGTTAGATCAAAAGCATTTCAAACACAAAAAAATCTTGTCATTAGTCCACAAGCGCATGTCATTTCAATTCCTAATCTTCAAGTGCTAACCCATGAAGTACAATG
>CANNBR010000042.1 GCA_947502805.1 bacterium | reverse complement strand
CAAGGGAAGGGTAATAGGATGAAGAAGAATATTTATAGAGAAATTTTTATTGGATTGTTTTTATCTGGGGGCATGTACGCAAGTGAACCTACTGGTGATAGTGAAGAAGTTGCTCACTCTTCAGTTAAAAAAAAAAGAAATGCGCATGATTTTACTGCAGAGGGAATAGCAGAAATAATAGCAATACAGGTAAATTCCGACAAAGTAGTTTTACCATTGGCTGTAGGTTGGTGTTTAGACGAATTATTATTATCTGAGAAACCTTTGAGCCCACTTCAATTGAAAAAACGTCCATCTACTCCTTATCCGCCAAAGAAGTAAATTTGATGGAGAGTAGGTAAAAGTACTAATAAAATAGACTCATTTAGTTAATAAAATTCTTAAAGGCTTCCTGATAAAGGAGGCCTTTTAAGTACTTCGCTTATTTTTTCTATAGCAACCAGCTTTAGGCTATGCACTAGAAAGTAAGCTTAATTCCTGATGGTAAAGAAAGCGGCTAGACCCTTTACTTTTTTGGGATATGCCTTTCGAAACAGAAGGGCCAATAAGCTAGAAACAGGAGAAATCTTTACAAGTTTTTTACCAGCAATAAGCAAAGAGAAACAGAAAGCAATACGGCAAGAAATAAGAAAAGATAACATACGAGCATGAGTAGATCTAAGTATTGAGCAAATCGCAGAAGTGTTTCAGCTTGATTTCTGGACTGGATCCCCAACGCTCACTTCGTATTGCTGGGGATGACATTGTGTGGGAATGAAGAGTTTTTAAAAAAATAAGAAGTTGCCATACAAAGACAGGGATTTTTCTTTTAAGAAAATTAGATTTTGATGGACTTAACGTTAAAAAACATAGACCGAAGTGTATTATATTGATAGTTGGAGTATAATAATGTGAGTGATTATTTTGTATAACATGAGTTATTTTACGTAAATTTTTAATAGGGTTTGGTATGAAATTGTTTTTATGTACCGCGTTTGTAGTAATTCCAATGTTTTCTTTTGCTAGTGATCTCGGTAGGTCTAGTAAGGAGATGGAGCAGCCTTCTGGTCAGAGCGATAGTAAAAGAGCAAGGCTGTGCTCTATTAGCAATAAGCTTACTGATGAGCAAGGGTACCAATCAATGCAGAGACAGGCTGCTTGTAATTTAAGAACATTATGCGTGTATGCGGCAACAAAGAATCGTGTTTTGGATGGAGACAGGAAAAAATTTAAAGAAAGTGAGATTAATAGATTTGTAAGATTTTGTGCTCCTTTGTGTATAGATGGGCAATCATATTTTATGGATAAAAACCAGATTCTTAAGCTTGGTGAAAAAATTATTAAATAAAGCCAGATGATAAGATGCTCGTATTCTTTGAAGACATAATTTGAAGTGTGAATAAAATAAAAAAAGAGCTGTAACATTAATTTGAAACAGCTCTTTTTTTATTATTTTAATTTCTTTGTAATTTAGCCTAAAAATTTCTTAAAAAATCCGATAATGCTGCCATCGCTATTGCTTCCATCTGTTCCAACAAGGTCGGAGTAGTCGGTTAATAGCTTTTTAGCATCGGCTGAAAGTTTTTTAGGAATGGAACATTTGGTTATGATGATCAAGTTTCCACGTACTTTATTGCGCAAATTAGGGAACCCTTTTCCAGCAACCATGATACGTTCACCAATTTCGCAACCTTTAGGAATTTTGATGGTTTCTTGTGTTCCATCAATGCTTTCTATTTCAACCTGGGCACCCAAAACGAGTTGTGGATAAGTAAGCATAATTGAACAGACAAGATCATTATCTTCCCGTTGGAATTTCTTTTCTGGCGTAACCTTAATTTTTAAAAAAAGATCGCCTGATGGTCCGCCATATACTCCAGCATCACCTTTTTCAGCGATACGTAATTCAGCAGTATCGTAAATACCTGCAGGTATATTCACGCTAAACTTGTCATATTTTTGAACCCGAGATTGTCCTTTGCACGTTATGCATGGACTTGGGATTGTGTAACCATTTCCTTGGCAAGCGCTACATGCCTGAGCATAAGCAAAAAAACCTTGTCTGAATTGAACCTGGCCTGCGCCATGGCATGCGGTACAGGTTTGCACTGAGGTGCCAGCCCTTAATCCTTTGCCGGAACAATCATCACAAGGAAAGAAACGGTAAAAGCTAACTTGTTCTTTTTTGCCTAAGAACGCATCTTTGAGTGTGATGGTAAGCTCTTTATAAAGGTCGTGACCACGTTTAGGGTCTGGACCAACTTTCTTTTTACGCTTTTTATTCCCTTGACCGCCAAAAATATCTCCAAATCCGGAACCAAAAATGTCTCCAAAATTTTCAAAAATATCATTGATATCCATACCGCCATGAGCATTGCCGTGGCCGCCACCTTGACCCATGTTTTCATAGTTAGCATGGCCAACTTGATCATATTGTTGGCGTTTAGCGTCATCAGAAAGAATTTCATAGGCGTGGGCAGCTTCTTTGAATTTTTCTTCAGCTTCTTTGTTATCGGGGTTTTTGTCAGGATGATATTTAACCGCAAGCTTACGGTAGGCAGCTTTGACTTCTTCTTTTGAAGCCGAACGCTGTAGGCCTAATATTTCATAAAAATCTTTTTTGCTCATCGATCTCAGCCAACGGTTAAAAGGGAATTAAAGTAGTTTTTTAAGTATAGCAGAAAGAAGAGATCCATCTAGTTGGCTTATTACTGTTTTTTATTCGAAAAATATTTTCATTGTTCATCTAGAGATGACATTAATTTTTAGATAAGTTCTTAGATTTTAGTAAGTTTTATGTGATTAAGAAGCTTACGATAGAGACTGCAATTAGCTTGCGAGTGCTTTAATTCACCTTGTCGTGCAGGTGCAAACAAGGGCTGATGCTGATAGTTAGGATGTTCAGATTTAAGCTCATTAAAAAGTTCAAGAATGGAACTACTTGTGCCAGTTGCAATATTAATAGGTGTTCCTGTGCAAAGATCATCGGGAAGAAGAGTAAGTGAAAGATTTGCCTCTACTATTTGTTCAACCGGAACAAAGTCTCTACTTTGAGTTCCATCACCAAAAATAGTTATAGGCATATTGGTTTTCATGTTTTCTGTGAACTTTGCAATCACCCCTGCGTATTGGCTGTGAGGATCTTGTCGTGGGCCAAAAACATTAAAGTAACGTAAAACAACAGTGGGGACGTTAAAAACTTGTGAGTATTGTTGACATAGTTGTTCACCAATAAATTTTGAATAGGCATAGGGCGATGTTGGGTGGCAAGCGGCTGTTTCTGCGCAAGGGCCAGTGTATTCTCCATAGACTGCGCACGATGAAGAAAAAGTAAAGCGTTTAACCTTATTAATGCGCGCAGCTTCTAAGATGTTAAAGGTTCCGTTTACATTTATTGAAAAACAAAGTTCAGGATCTGTAACTGATTCAGGAACAGAAACTTGTGCTGCCAGATGAAATACTGCATCTGCACCGATAAGTACTTTTATGCAGAGCTCTTTATCTCGAATATCTCCATTAATAAATGTGATAACTGATGAAACTGCGGCAAGATTTTCAAGCTTTCCTGTTCGTAGATTGTCGATGACCGTAACATGCGCTCCAAGTGCTACCAGTTTTTCAACAAGATGGGAACCGATAAATCCAGCCCCGCCAGTAACTACCACTTTTTTGTTTTTTAAAAGTTCGCATAGGAAAGTAGAGGTGATCACGGATGCACTTGTGACTGAGATTGTGTGCGAGGAGGAACTGCCCCTTGGTTAAGTTCAGCTAATAACTGCTCAGCAAGTTCTTTTCCATCTAAAAGGCTTTCTTGCATGCTGGCATATTTCCATGCTCCATAGCGCCCAATTGAGTGAATGTTATGAGCTGCTAGAGCTGTATGAATAGCAGGAAGATTTTTTTCTCTCCAAAAATCGAAAATTACATAGGCATGTGATATTTGCATGACTTTTTTAACAAGAATTTCGTCATCATTAAAATGTAAGAGTTTTTGCATTTGTAAAATAGCCTCACGAGTTAAAGTACCAGGTGAGGTTTGAGGAGTTTTAAGGAAAGCGATTTCTCCATACATAGAACTGCAGTTTTCGGGAACCATGCTTTTAGAAAAGTTGTGGTAAAAACCGAGCCGATAAGGAATAAATTGTTTTTCTGGTAGGTAGATCCAATGTTTGTCAGAAAGTTCAGGGCGATTAATACCAAGGTTAAAATTGATAACAGAATTACAGAGAAGTTTTTTGTGGGCTGGGGCTAAAGATGATGAGGCTGGTTCTTTGAGCATTTTTAAAAAGATATCAAGGGGTAGCGTGTTGATCAGGGTATCGAATCGCTCAAAATCACCATTAGTAAACGTAACTATTTTATTAACTAGATCGACCTGTTCAACAGTGTAGTTGGTTGCAATGGGAGAGGTTATCTTCTTTGCCAATTTATCTACCCAGAAGTTGATACCACCTTTTTTGGGGTAAAAAAAATTTGAATTGTAGCCAATATCTTGGTCCTGAGGGGCTGCTAAGCTTCCGCGTAAAATTGCTTCTAATGAAGTATCTGGTACAAAGCGGCCAGTCCAAGAAGCGGATATTTTTTTTATATCATAGGCAAAGATTTTTTCTTGATAGGGAAGAAAAAAATATTTTGTTAATCCTGGGCCGAATTTTTTCAAAACCCAATCATAAAAAGTGCGGGGATTTTTTTTGGCTTGAGGTCGATTCACAAACCCTTCGATGCATTCAATAATCACCTCTGAAGGTAATCCATACAAATTCACCTGAAAAGGGAATGGGGTGTAAGCGTCATGTGAGTAAATAAACGAACGGCGTTTGACTGTTGCTAGGTTTTCAAGGCCTACTACATCAGTAAGAAACTGGGTGAAATATGCATCGCTTGAATGAAGCAGATGCCCTGTGTAATCAAAGGTAAATCCTTGCTCTTCAATTGAGCGACAGAGTCCACCAGGCGTTGATTCTTTTTCAAAAATTTTAAAGTCAAAAAACTGGTTTTGTTCAAGGTGGTAGGCGGCCGAAAGACCAGTAAGGCCAGCGCCAAGAATTACAATTGCCATGCGAGCTCCTCTTTATAGCAAGAATGAGCATTTAGTTATAAGCAGAAAGTGGCATCTTGTCTATGCTGGAATCGTTTTTTTTGTTGTTTGAAATGCATCAGGTAGGTCGTCAGTAATCAATGAAAAAGAACCTTTTTGTAAAAGTTCTTCAAGTTCAGCATTCACAGTGAGGACTATAGAGAATTTTGTTATATGGCGTAAGGGATAGGTGGGCTTAAAAATAAAGGTAAGCTGCTGGTTTTGTTCATTCCAACTACCGGTAGCTACTTGATTATCATGAGTAGCAATAAGTTCATCTGTTGATTTTTTAAAAAGTGCTCCTGAAAGGTATAGTGAAGGATTTTTCTTAGGTGGAATAGCGGGTCCATTCCACTGCAAGGTTATTTTTGTAAGATCCGCATCATCAGAGGTGTTTTTTCGGAAAATTATTGTTGCATATTGTTTTTCATAAAATCCTTTCCCACCTATTTTGGCATGAATCTTTTCAGAGTTAGGAAGTTTTCCCCCCACCTTATCAGTGGTTATTTCATAGTTATTACTGCGTGGGGAGGCAAGTAATGGAGCACAGATAACAAGTGCCCCTAAAAATATGTGTGTGCTCATACATTCTCCTTTACGATCAGCTATCGGATCTATTCTTTCATAACACGAACAATTACGAGTCTAGCAAGGTCGATCGGCAAGAAGAAAGTATGTAGAGTTTATGGATAAACATTAACCTCAAAACGTGCTGTTTTTTTACCCAGAGATTCTGGTAGTGGTGGATAGGGAACTGCTGATCGAATATCAGAAATGCATACTTTATCAAAACCAGGGCAACCAGAAGAAACCATAATTTCGATATCAAGTACTTTCCCTTGCATATCAACCGTTATTCCGCATTGGAGAATATATTGAATTTCTCTGTTATTCATCCAGGCTTGGATCATTCCCTCTTTTCCACGACGATTAAAACGAGCCGCTTGGTTAAGGTGATTTAAGAATTTTGCCCAGAGAGTGTAATACTTCATGTCACCTTCTTTAATGGTGATTTGATGTCCAGAGCCTTGATCATCACCACCTTCGGTTCCTGCTTTTCGCGCTGATGGCAGACCATCTTGAGCAAAGGAAGCAATAGTACTGGTTGCATTCTTAAAAAGATCAGCAAGGGTAAGTTTTTTAGCATCTTGTGATTGTTGCTGCTTATTGCGGGGTGAATTATTTATTTCTGGCGTGATTTCTTTTTTATCAACCTGTTTTCTTTTTTTGTAATCTCCTTCTATCGCAAGAAGAAGATTACCTTCTTGCTGATAGAGGTCACGTTCTAGATCGGGTTCTAGTTCTTTAATTTCTTCTCTATTGTTTTTATTCTCCATAGTTTCAGCAACGGATGATTGAGCTTCCTGGAGGCTTTGGTTATCTGCTGGTTTTGGCTTATTTACAAGGTGTTGCGTAGCAGAAATGGAAGGAGTTCGTTCGGGAGCAATGGCGGGAGCTGGGGGCGTAGGAAGAGCGGAAGGAGTGTGTTCAAAGGCTGATTTGCCTTCGCTGTGTCCTGAGACAGGGACCGGCTTATTCATCATTGCCTGGTTGCCATAAAATACTACAGGAGCAGGAACCACAAAGGGCTGATTAAGCGTTGGTTTTTTTTTCTGTAAGTTCTCTAGTGTCTTCTTATTCTCCATGGTTTTAGCAGAGTGGGGATCTTTTTCAGCTTTCTTGTCCTTCATTGCATCAGCAATGAAGGATTGCTCTTGATTTTTACGTGTAAAAAAGTCATCAGTAAGACGTTTTTCTGTGATTGCTAAAAAAATAAGTGCTACAAGAACAGCATGGATTGTTAAAGAAATGAAAACCCCGGTGCCTTTTTTTGTTTGTCCGTGTTCTTTTATGGGCATGTTTTCTCCTTTTGTTCCGTGGCCTTTTTTTATTAAGAGTACCTTAGAAACAGTGATTGCGTAAATTTCTAGATGTATGAGTTGTGCAGGAAAGAGGAGAAACGGTGATGTGTCGCTTTAATGGAAGAAGGTATTAATTCTTTATAAAAAAAGTCCGCCGTATGATTTTTGTCATATGGCGGACTTTTTTTTATAAGCTGAATCTAACTGTTATTTTTTGTTGGCTAATGTAGGTTTTTTCGTATCTTTCTTATCTTTAGGGAAGGGTAATAGATTGTCTTTTTTTTCATCATTATCCTTTTTGCCCTGCTGTGTGCTTATCTTTCTTATCCTTCTTGTCTTTCTTATCTTTCTTGTCTTTCTTATCTTTCTTAGAATCTTTCTTAGAGTCTTTCTGGTTTTCTTTTAGCTGCCCATCTCTAGGTCTACTATCTTTTTCAATCATTACTGTTGAGTAGATAGAAGTATCTCCACTTGCATTCTTGTCTTTCTTATCCTTCTTGTCTTTCTTAGAGCTTATCCGAAAACTAATTGAGAAATAAACAAGAGTCCTTTTTTAAGATATTTTATAGCTTGACAACAAAAAATATTAAAAAAGGACTCTTAT
>CANNBR010000041.1 GCA_947502805.1 bacterium | reverse complement strand
ACAGGACAAAGCGATGATCACTACCAGATCAAATTCTACAGCCCTAAAGCATCTACCATTCTTGAAAGCGCCTTATTAAAAGATATCTGCGTACTTACTAAAAAACGTACTGATGAGCAAAAACGCGCACTGTTTTTAATAACAATACAGCGCTGGGCTCACGGAATACCCGACTCCATTCCTTACGTACTTGGAGGCGCAAGCATTCTAGAAACTTTTAAAGATGTTTCCTTTTATGAAAAAAAAATGATTGTAGATAAAATTAAAAGCACTGCTTTTATTCGTCCTGAATGCACAGCAATACCACACACGGGAGTTGATTGTGCGGGACTTATTCGACTTGCCTGCAAAGTTGCAGGAATTCCCCTTACTGCCACTAATTCAAAATCAATTGCTCGATCACTTTTTAAACTTGAACCAACTACAGCTCTACAAAATGGAGATATTATTTTCTGGAATGGCCATGTCGCAGTTGTAAGCGATGTAAAACAAGGATTATTAATAGAAGCACGCGGCTATGAAAACGGTTATGGTCTTGTACAAGAAATTCCCTACTCCCTTGAATTAGAAGGACTTACTACAACCGATAACCTTATGGATTCTTACATAAGAAAAGCACCCATTCAACGCCTTGATAAACAAGGCAACTATCGAAAAATAATTACCGACCTTACCATTCTCTCTCTTTTACCAGTTAAGCCAATGGCTTGGGAGAACGTCTAAGAAATAAGGACTTTTGCGCAATTATCCTGGATCCTTACGCTCACTTCGCCTAGCAGAGTACTACGTACACTGCCGCATCTCTCGTCTTGCTGAGGACGACGAGTGGTAGGTTTCTTCTCTGTTAATCTTCACTTAATAATAAAACTCAACAGAACCTACAGAAAACAGATCCAAAAGTTTGTCCGAAAATTGGCCTAGCCTTCTCAACTCGTCGTCCTCAGCGAGGCGAGAGTCGCAGCAGAACATGAAATGTTCTGATCAGACGAAGCGAGCGTAAGGATCCAGAATAATTGCACAAAAGTCCTTATACTATATCGAATGAATAGGCTGCTCAGATTATTGATGATACACGTTCTCGTATAAGTCATTCCAATCTGGATTCATAGTTTCCATTAGTTTGATTTGCCATGATATAAATGACTGGTTTTTTAGTCTTCATATTTATTCATTGTAATGATTTTTATACAATTATCCTGGATCCTTACGCTCACTTCGCCTAGCAGAGTACTACGTACCCTGCCGCATCTCTCGTCTTGCTGAGGACGACGAGTTGAGGTAACTATGCAAATTTTCTTGATAAACAAGGCAACTATCGAATAATAATTACAGACCTTACCATTCTCTCTCTTTTACCGATTAAGCCAATGGCTTGGGAGAACGTCTAAGAAAAAATTACTAGTACAGATCTTGTTTTTGATCAACTATGTGAGATGCCATAATTTCATCGCATAATGCTCGACACGACAATAAAAAGACATACTGTTTCAGCAATGCAACATAATAACGAGCAGCTGCGTTCCTGCTCCATGAAGATATGCGATACCAAGGAATTCTAAAGCCTGCAATACTATTTTGATCTTCAGTTAATGAAAACATACGAGCAAGAGAATCAGTTTCATACACACGCAAGCTCGTTAAAAAACCTTCATTCAACCACTCTTCAAAACATGCTTCACCCAATGGGGTCTTAAAAAGATCTCCACCACGTTCTTCTTGCCATAGCCAGGTAGCAATATTATGCGGAAGTGACTTTCCTGGATATACACGACTATAAAAACATTTACCTATAAGCAATCCAGTATTCGTATAGCGTTCATTGGATGGGTTAGAACAATCTGCAAGACGTTGTGTAAGCGCTTCTAATGCAACTACAATTACTTGCCGTGTTTTACTTGCAGTACTATCAACCATAATAACGGACAAGAAATTCCTTAAAAAATGTTTCTTATTTGAGGCATTTTGATATCCCTGCCACAATTGAAAGCCTCTGGTGTAAGTAACTCCATCAACAACTACCCCATTTTTTTCTAACCAATTACTGGTATTAAGAATTTTAAGCTGCTGAAAAGATTCGGTTTCATCATCAAAGCGAAGGCCTTGGTAATAAGAATTTTTAAAATGACGACCAAGTAACAAATAATGGATAATCAAACCTACTACTTTAGATTCAGTACTAACAGGAGCCAAAGCAACCGCCCCTACTGCATGAGCTCCAAAAAACGTGTAGGTTGCTTTATTTCGCCCTATCTTTTTTGCCGCACTGGCACATTGTGATCCCGCCCATGAGCCAACATTAGAAGCGCCTTGCGCTGTTTTTTGCTCCAAAGTTTGCTTTCCCGATTCAGCTGCCATTGAGATTTCTTGTAAGCTTAAAAACGCAAAAAGAAGCAAAATATTTTTATTTATAAAATCCTTAGAGCTAAAATAACTATTCATATACTACCAAAAATACCTCTAGTAGGCAAAAATGGAACACCTAGACCAATGGCATTCCTGTAACCAACGAACGTTTATAAGAGACCATGTAAGAAACAAGCTCACCAAGACAGATAAACCCTTTGACTATCCCAGCCTCATCAAGAATAACTTTTGCATACCCAGATGAGGTTCTCTCGATTTTTTCAGACCACCCTGATTTTTGTGGTTCTAAAAAGCCTGCTGAATGGAATGACACTCCAAAAAAGAATGATGTCGCCACAGGAACAATCCCAGGATAAAGACGCATTTGTCCACTCATAGAGCTTCCTGCATACATCCCTTGCGCAACAGCATCAGGCCATAAAGCAGTGCGTACCCGCTCTCCTGTTATTCGATTTTTTACCAGGGCCACATCACCAGCTGCAAAAATAGCTGGATCACTCGTTTGTAAAAACTCATTGGTCACCACCGCTCCTTGTTCAATTGCAAGACCTGCAGATTCGGCAAGTTCCAAGCGTGCAGATGAACCTAATGCTCCAATGACCATCTCACATTTTTTTGAAGTTCCATCGGAAAATATAACTTCCGAAACATGATTCTTCGAATCAGAAACAATCTCTTTAATCCCCAAGCCAAGCGTAAGATCAACAGAACAATTCTCCATGGCAGTGCTAATAAACCCTGCCCCTTCCTGATCACTATGGCGCATTAACAAACGCGACTGTTGCTCAACTACTGTGATAGCTGCCCCATGTACCCGTAATGCATCAGCCACTTCAAGGCCGGTAAGCCCTGCACCCATCACAAGAATATTTTTTGGTTTTTCTTTTTTAATCCATTCTTGCACCGCCAATGCATCATGCAAGGTGTAAAAGGGAAAGAAGCCGCGAACATCTTTTTGATAGCTACAGGTTGGATGACGCGAAGCAGCACCAACTGCTAATAATAATGCTGTGTAGTTATATGATGTACCATCACAAGAGGTAACTGTTTTTTCTGCTCGATTAATGGCAACAATTTTGGTTGCAAGATGAAGCTCTATCGATAATGATTCAAAAAAATCAGCTGACTTTGTGTAGACAGCGGAAAGATCTTTTTGTTCGCCCAGAAAGTCGGCTAAAAAACATTTATTATAAGGGAGCTCCGCCTCTTCTGAAAAACAAATGATGCGCGCTTGCGCATCGGCCTGACGGACTTTTTGAACTGCTGCGATACCTGCAGCCGATGTACCGATAATGATAGAGGTTTTTTGCATAGTTCTAATCCCTTTTAAAAAACTGGCCTGCTATTCATTTCTGCTGAAAATGAATGGTGTGCCCAACGGGAATTGAACCCGTGACCTACAGATTAGGAATCTGTCGCTCTATCCAACTGAGCTACAGGCACCCTTATTTTTTATTTCAAAGCGTGTATTCATAAGAAGAAAAGTTTAACTTTTTTACTGGCCTGACATATAAAGCTTTAGCGAAGTATGGTGCGCCTGGCAGGGGTCGAACCTGCAACCTACGGATTCGAAGTCCGGCACTCTATCCAATTGAGCTACAGGCGCTACAGGAAAGTAATAGTAACCTAAAATGAGAATTTTTCTACTTTTACTAAGAGCTCATGGCACTTTGCCACTGACTTCAGTTACAGAAGAGGTAAAAAAAATGAGCAGCTTTTATAGAACCTTACGGTCTAAAAAACCGCTCATTTAAGATTAGCTAATTACTTACTGTGAATTATTTTGTTCATCTAACTTATTTGATATTTCTTGGAATTTAACCTTAGCGGCATTAGCAGCATTAGCTAATGAATCGCCTGCCTTTTTTGCAGCACTACTAAGCCCTTTTAACAACCCACCACCTTTTTGAACTGATGCAGGTTTTACAGCTGGTGCAGGTTTTACAGCTGGTGCAAGTTCTGCTTCCACAGATTTTACAATAGTAAATAGCTCTGGCAGCGTCTTTTCATCTCGGTACAAAAGAAGCCAAATAGTTTGTTCATCTGATAGTTCATTTTCTGGCCATTTAGAAATCACTGTAGATAAATTTTTTGTAAATGCTGCTTGATCGGTAAGTGAAAGAAGTTTATTAGTTTTCAAAAAATCATATATTTTTTGCGTATTAAAAAACTCACGAACTGCTTTTACATACTTCTGCATTCTATTAGATGCTTCCTGATCAGAAAGAGTTTTATTATCTCTTCTTCGTTCAAATAGTTTACCCAAAAGTCCTATTTCTATATCATTAAAATCAACTTTAATGCCATATGCTTGAGTAAGATTTTTGTAATATGCAGCCATTTCATCTTTTGGAAGAAGATTAATATCAGGATCATCCATTCCAATCCAAATATCAGCAATAAGCTTTTTATACTGTTCTTGAAGTTTCTGATTATTTTCTTCTACTTGTTTTTTAACTTCCTTAGTCGTCGTTTCTAAACCAGGCTGTCTAAGAAAAGTACTTAATGTTTTAAATTCACCATCGAAAACTTCTATTGGTGATTTACCTGTACGCAACTGTGCGACAATTTTACTAATAATGAGCTCATTTGGCATACCATTAAGAAGTGTTTTTATAGCTTCTTCCCCATTTAAAACACCAACAAACTCTTCTGTAAAACTATTTTCTTCAGCTTCATTGCCAAGAACCCTTGGTTCTATTAACGCTACTGGTTTTGATTTAAAAACATCTTTTAATCTATTTGTAAAATCGTTAAATGAATCCGTAAAGTTCGTTAATGATTTATTTAGCGATTCTTTAATTTTCGCGTTTTGTTCAGCTATCTTCTGTTTTAGCTGCGCAGCTGTTGTCGCATTATCATTAGTCAATTCTTGTGCAGATTTTGTAGTAGGACTTCCTCTCATAGAAAGGTTATCTTCAGTACCAAGATCAGGCCCATATTTAACAGGTTTTTTGTTCTTATTCTTAGCTTTTTTTAATGCTTGAGCTACTGCTTCTGCTTTATTAGCTGCCTCTTGAGCTGCTTTTTGTTCAGCCTGCAACTTTTCAACTTCTTGAGCATCCAATTTAGCTTGAGCATCCAATTCAGCATTAGTCTTTACGCCAAGCTGCTCTTTCAATCCACCAAACATACCTTTAGGTTTTGCTGCTGCTGCAGCTTGATCTGCTGCTTCTGCCACTTGAGCTAGAACTACTTCAGCTGCAAGTTGTTGCGCCCTTGCTTCATCTGCTTGTTGTAGTTTTAAAGCAGCTTGCGTTTGTTGTTCTAATGCTTCTTGCTGTACTTTTAATGCTTCAGCTGCCTCTTTTTGTTTTGCTGCTTGAGCTTCTGCTTCTGCTGCTTTAGCTGCTACTTGCTTTGCAGCTTCTGCTGCTTGTTCTTCGGCAAATTCCGCAAGAACTTTTTGAACAAGCTGTTCTGAAGTTTGCCTCGATGTTATTTCTTTAAGCTTTTCTTCTATAACAGCCTTTTGAGCTTCAAGCTCTATTTCTTTCGCAGGGAATTCTTTTTCTTGCTCAGCTAGTTTTGTTTCTTGAAGCATCAAATCTTTTTTTTCTTCTTCCAGTACATTCAACTCTATAGTCTGTTGGTCTGCTATTGCCTTTTGAGCCGTTGGTGTTATTGCACCTTCTCTACCAAGAAGATTTAAAATAGCATCAACGAGATTTCTGTATGCAACTTCTGGAAATTCAAGATTAGATTTAGTCGTATCCTTAATTGTATTAAAAGAATTATTTCCCATGGAAATAACCTGTTCTGGAGACTTTCCATTTCTTAATGCTTGAATAATAGTATTCACAATCTCTTCTTTTCCACTAGAGGAATTTTCCTTTACAGCGGTAAGATTGACATCATTTTGAAAATTGTTAAAAACTAATTCAGAAAGTTTTAGTTTAAAATTATTAACATCACTCGCATAATCTGTGCCGGTCCTGTTTGTTTTAGTAATTTTCTTTTTGGCAACAAGAGCATCATACACATCAGTAACAAGTTGTTTGTATTTTTCTTCCTGCTTAAGAGTTAAACGAGATCGATCTGCTGGTTTTTTAATCATCGACAGAACATTTTCTAAAATTTCCGCTGGTTTTGGAGGAATTTTACTCGATCTCATTTGTTCAACAATAAGAGTAACCATATCATTTCCCGAGGGATATCCATCGCCACTAGGAATAGCGTGCAGATCTCCCGTAACCTTTTCATTTTTTAAAACAGCTTTTACTGCTGATCTATTAAAGAATCTTGCAAAAAATCCCAATTTTTTAACAGGGGTACTTGATGTCTTTGGTTCTACTGGTGCTTCCACACTTAATAGTGGCTTTAATTTTGAAAGCGCTGCTATGCGAGCCTCTAGCGCCTTAATTTTCTCATTAATTCCTTTGTGATTAGTGTTTGCCTTTATTTGTTCTTCTTCTAATTTTTTAAGTTCTGCTTCTAATTTTTCAAGAACTTTTTTATGTTCCGCAATCACAGCTTTAGGGTCTTTAACATGAACTGGCTTGTTCCCACTAAAGCTTGCTCTATGTCCTTCTAACAAAGCTTTTTGAGCAGCGGTTAAATCAACACTATCCGGACCCCTTGCAACACTAACCGTCTGGTCATTCCAAGGAGTTTGATCAACTTCAGCAATCGATAATAACGTAGGTGCCTTTTTTGGAGGCAGCGCACCATGGCGTTGTTTTAATAATGCACTCTCTTTTGCTTCTTGCGCTTGCATCCTTGCTTCTTGCGCTCGTACACTTGCTTCATACACTTGTCGCATCCTTGCTTGTTGCGCTTGTCGTATCCTTGTTTGTTCTTGTGCTACTTTCTCTGCTGCTACTTTCGCTTCTGCTTCTTTCGCTGCTTCTACTAATATAAAATTACTTCTTGTCCTCAAAGAAGCCTTCATTGAAAAAGAGACCATGAGCATTACTGCCAGAACCAACCACACTTTTTTATTTTCCTTCATCATGATCTCTCTCTTTTTTTATTTTTATGGTTTTTAGTTTTTAAATTGGTTTCTTCAGAAGTATTACTAGCAAGGCTTATTTATTTACTTTTAAGTATTTTGCTGCCCTTGTTTTTTTTTTGCTTCTTTTGCTTCTTTTTCTGCTAATCTTGCTGCTGCTATTTTTGCTGCTTCTTTTACTTTTGCTGCGATTTTTGCTGCTCTTACTGATGCTTCTGCTTCTTCTTTATCTACTGCTAGTTTTATTGCTGCTGCTGCTGCTTCTTCTTTATCTACTGCTAGTTTTA
>CANNBR010000040.1 GCA_947502805.1 bacterium | reverse complement strand
GGGCGTGGTTGTAGAACCCAAGCCCCCGATAAAAGCATCGAAGGTGGTGGTTTGGGGCCGACCCAGCTTTAAAATCGCAGGTTTTTGCACGGGTTTTTAGGGTGTGTGCAAGCACATCCTAAATGCACGCCCGCATAGGGCAACAGAAAGCTAAGATATTGAAAGAATAAAGGTTCTTGCGCAAACATGCCGCGCGCAGAGCGCACTAGAAAAGTAAGATCGTGTAAGAATAAAGGTTCTTGCACAGACAATCTCTCGTTTTGGCGCCAAAAAACAATAAAAAATACATTCTAAAAAAATAATCAAATGTTAGAGTTTTAAGAGGTAAACACATACCACTTAAAAAAAAGTTTGACTCTTTGTATTTTCTTTCTATATCTTAAATAGGAATTCATAAAATAAATCTGATCAGAAAGAAACGTTGCAACGCCACAACTGGACAAGCTCAGAAGCATCGACACTCACCTAACCACGGATAAAAAGGCACATGAAGAGACTGTTAATCGTAGAATCTCCCGCAAAAATTAAGACCATACAAAAATTTCTTGGTCCTGATTTTAAAATTATGGCCACAATGGGTCATATCAAAGATTTACCTACCAAAGAGATGGGGGTAACTCGGGATCCGATTGCATTATCCTATGTTGCTATCGACAAAAAAGAAAAAACTATCGCGGATCTTTGTAGAGCTGCTGCCGGGGTTGATGAAGTGTACCTTGCTCCAGATCCTGACCGTGAAGGTGAAATTATTGCTTGGCACGTCTATGAAGAAGTTAAAAAATTAGTAAAAAATCCAAAAAACATTTTCCGTATTGCATTTAACGAAATTACTAAGTCAGCCGTTATTAAAGCGATTGAAAACCCTGGATCAATTGATCTGAAAAAGGTTGCCGCTCAACAAGCTCGCCGCGTGCTTGACCGTTGGGTGGGGTATGAAGTTTCTCCTATTTTATGGAAAAAAATAACCAAAGGCCTTTCTGCTGGACGAGTACAATCAGTTGCGCTCAAAATCATTTGCGAACGAGAAGATGCTATTCGAGGCTTTAAGCCTGAAGAATACTGGTCTATCACTGGTCTTTTTAAAAATGAAGAAGGCCAAATCCCTGCTCCTTTAACGAATATTGGTAAAGAAAAAGCAGAAATAACTTCTCAAGAACAAGCAGAAAAAATTCTCAAAGATCTTGAAAAAGTTACGTATAGCATTGCAGAAATCAATGATAAAACTCGTATACGGAATCCACTGCCTCCTTTTATGACCAGTACTTTGCAACAAGCTGCATACAATAGACTTGGATTTTCAGTAAAAAGGACGATGCAGTTAGCACAAAATCTCTATGAAGGTATTACCCTTGGAGACGAAACTCCCGTTGCGCTTATTACCTATATGCGTACCGACTCGCTCCGTATTGCCGATAGCGCTCTAGTTACCGTACGTGACTATATTTCTAAAAAATTTGGTGCAAAATACCTACCAGCTTCTGCAAATATCTACGAAAAAAAATCAACTGCTAATACCCAAGATGCACACGAAGCGATTCGCCCGATTGATGTTTCTATTACTCCAGAACAGGTAAAGGCATTCGCAGAACCGGCTCAAGCAAAAGTCTATGAACTTATTTGGCACCGCTTTGTTGCCTCCCAAATGACACCCGCTAACTTTGCACAACGCCAAGTAGTTATCAAAGGTGGTAAGTACCTCTTCAAGGCGATCGGTTCAACCTTACTGTTTGATGGTTTTTTAGCCGCTTACAATGATGAAGATGATGACTCAGATGCAACAAAAGATGAAAAAGTAAAAGTGCCTGAAGGGTTTAAAAAAGATGCAGATCTTAATCTAAAAAAGATTGATCCTAAACAGCATTTTACGCAACCGCCACCGCGCTACAGTGAAGCTTCGCTTGTGAAAGAGCTCGAAAAAGAAGGCATCGGCAGACCATCAACGTATGCTACTATCATGAACACTATCTGTGCTCGCGAATACACTACTGTTGATAAAAAACGATTCGTTCCCACTGAACTTGGTATGTTGGTAACTAAAGTTTTGAACGAAAACTTCTCTCATATTATGAACATTAAATTCACTGCTAACATGGAAGAAGACCTCGATAAAATTGCAGCAGGAGAACTTGATCGAGATAAGCTACTCAATGAATTTTGGGAAAACTTTGAAAAAGATCTTATTGCATTCAAAGGAACTTCAGGCCGCTCAACACAACCAACTGACATCGTGTGCCCTGAATGTAAAGAGAAAAAATTACTTATTCGTTTTGGAAAAGCCGGTGAATTTATCGGCTGCGAAGGATTTCCAGAATGCGCATTCACTTCAAATTTTATACGTGACGAAGCTACAGGAGCTATTACATTGGTAGAAAAAGAAAAGCCTCAAACATTGGACATTAACTGTCCTGACTGTAAAAAACCATTGCGTGAAATGATGGGAAGATTTGGAAAATTTGTTTCCTGTTCTGGTTACCCAGACTGTAAATACATCCAGCAAAACAAAGCCGGATTCCAATGTCCCAATGATAAAGGTGACGTAATGGAACGCAAATGGCGTGGCGGCACATTCTGGGGTTGCAAAAACTATCCAACATGTAAGTACGCCCTTTTTGGTGATATCCAAGAAACTCCCTGCCCGCAATGTCAGGCCCCTGCTCTTCTTAAAAAATTAGACCCAAAAACAAATGGTGTTGCATTAGAATGCGCTGATAAAAAATGTGGCTACAAAAGCTAACATCCAAAATTAATATCAAAATTAAAGGCCAGATTAAACCCTGGCTTTTTTTTATTACCCTTTGCCTCATAATACGAGGTTTCAAAATCAGACACCATTGCAAAACAAGTGAACATCACTACACTGAAAGCTTATTGTTATACATATAAATCAGTAAAAAAAGGTAAATAATATGTTCTACAAAAATGTTTTAGCAATTGCGCTTCTTACGCAGACTTTATCCATCTACGCTACCTCTCCGATCCAAGAAAATAAAGATGCTCAGACGGTCCACATCACCGTTACTCAATCGCCCGCTGAACAAAAACAAGAAGCTCCTGAAGTAAGAACATTTGTGTCTACTTCGATAGAAACCTTACAAGCTGATAATGAGTTTTGCCTCAAAACACTTTCTGATGACGCTTCTGATATTAATGCCCTTTCTCCTTCAGGCAAAACTACACTACAATTACTTACTTTGAGCTTTTTAAATAACTTCGATACAAAAGAATTGATCGCTTATGCTCTTAAACGCGGCGCCAATGTTAATGCAGGTAATGAATCTGGAAAAACCCCGCTATTCTTTGTAACAGCCTATGCATTATGCTCAGAAACTTTTGCTGCAACCCAAAACCCTCTTCACGATCGCACTCTTAACTTATCTATGATTGAATTGCTACTAGCATTCAACGCTGATCCAACGATCACTGATACAGATGGTTGGTCACCTTTATTACTTGCAGTAGCTATAGGCGACCAAGAAATGATGGAACTCTTTGTTCGCTATGGATTAATGGAAAGAATTTTCCAAGCAGAAGCCGCAATGGAATCTTCTATGGAAGCTTCAGTTGATGCTCAAGCTAATAATGAAGAAACAACAAAATAATAATTTCTGTACTATCACAAACGGGCCCGAGTAAAATCGGGCCCGTTTTTATTAATGCTTATTTTTTTAAAATTTACACTCGTTTGATGCGAATCTTTACCGGTTGAATACCTAAATCGCAACGTGCAACTAAGCGCGAGCACGGAACTTTATGCCCATACCCAGGCGCAAACCAACTATCTTTACGCTCAAACACAAGGTCTTCACACTGCAGCGTTGCAAGCAACTTATCGTCATAAAGCAAGTGCCATGCTAAACCTTCTTTTTGAGCAGTAATATGAGGGGCAAGAGTAAAGTTCCAGCAGCTGGTAAAAGTATGTCCAGGAACTTCTTCCCATACATCTTCAATCAACACTATTTTTTCATTTTCAAAACTGACCGTACGAGAAGCAGGAATGCTGTATAAATTATGAGTTACTTTCCATGGATTATGGCCTACCTTATTTTCTGGTACATCAAGAGTAAAAAGAGAACGCTCAGTAAATAAAACTGACTCAACATCTTCCACATAAAAACTATTGTGAGCGGTTATTGAACGAAATTTATTACGCCATACTTCAGATGGGGTGTACACATAGGAACCTGGATCAACAAAAACAGGAATCCCTTTGATTGCAAGCGTTATGCTCGCAACATCATTATGAAAATGACCTGATGGTTGCTGTTCCTGATAGGCATGATGACGCAAAGTCATATGCCACTGAGCATCTTTATAGACTGCAAGTCCAAATTCTCTGAAAAATTTTTCTTTCTCATTAGCCTTTGGGATTGTTTTTAATTCATCCACTAATTCTTTGGTAATGCCGTAGTAGAGAAGCTTTCCAGAATCATCATCTCCAATTTTTACCAACTCTTGATCAGTAACTGAACACCAGTCAATAAAAGTAAACATCTTTCGTAATTTTGTTAAAAAAGATTCAGGCATGGAAAAACCATGCTCTTGAGAAAGTAGATAAAAATGGTAGAAAATTTCAGTTACTAAACGATGATAAGCAGTTGAGCCTTCATAATCGGTTCCTTCTTCAAACACCTGTTTTTCAAATTCTTTTAATAACTGTTTCTGGCACCAACTTGCCTTTTTTGCCATGCCCTTAAGATCTCCAAAGAACCAGGTCAGTGCATAATAACCAATTAAATCTGATAGATAATGGTTAGACGTTTTGTTATAGACTTCCCAGTTATTTTCAAGATAGGTCAAATGATCATACAAAGAACTCACAAATCGTTCCCAAAAAACTGGATCTATATCTTGTGAATCTTTAAAAAAATGAAACGCCCATACCCAATTGAATGCACGAATACCAACATCCATAGGACATACCCAATTTGGTCCAAGTAAAAAGGGATTTTCATCTAACCAATCTTGTACATAATCCTGAAATGCACGGGCATACACGAGTTCATTACTTTTTTTGAATGCAGCACCAAGAACAAAGAAATGTGCGCAACGGGAAAGCTCCCAAGGTACTTTAATATCTTTTACTAATCGATCAGTAAGGCCTGAGTTAATCGAAATATCTTTGTAAAACAAAGACTTATCAAACAAGTAATCAGCATCTGGATGTTGATATCGTAATCGAAAGTCACTATGCCACGGCATAACCATTAAGCACTGATCTCGAGATCCTAAAATATCAAAGCAATTATTGGCAAAAGAATCTGCCTGATGCATCAAGCTTTCAGTATCTGATAGCTGTTTTTCATATAATTCTTGCGAAGCAGTTAATGAACGTTTTTGTAGCAAAGACCAGTAGTCTTTAAATTCGCCAGCCCCGTACTTATAAGCAATAGTTGGCCATGAATAGGAAGCTTTTTTATGATCAGCTTGATAGCGAGCATACTGTTCAAAGAATGAATTCTGCATCTTATTTGAGATAACTTTTGCAGCGGTCCGTGGACCCAACTGGTATAACTTTTTTACGTAGTGAGGGAATTTTGTAATCTTCATCTTTTCTCTTCCTTCATCTAAAATCACGCCATAGCCCAGAAGGTTACGCCTTAGCTTCGTAGACCGCGCCATAGCTTTATGCGAAGGCGGGTATGCGATGGCGAATGTGCGACGGCGGATCTTTTTTACACTGAATTTTATTTCAAAACTTTCCCATTAGGAACAGGACGCTCAGGAGCAATAAAAGCAAGCCTTCCTTGTTCATCTTCGGCGGTTAAAAGCATGCCACAGGATGCTTCACCCATCATTTTTCTTGGTTTTAAATTAAAAACAAATATGGCTTGTTTTTCAATCAATTGCTCTGGTGAATAATGTTTTTGAATACCTGAAAAGATAGTTCTTCTTCCGGCATCCCCAAAATTAACTTCCATGCGCAGTAATTTTTCTGAACCAGAAACACGCACACAAGCAGTGATAGTGCCAGCGCGTAATTCAACTTTCATAACATCTTCAATGCTTACATCAGCTGATGTTGGTTGAGGCTCAAAGGAAACAGCTGCTCCAACAGCTACATCCAAGGGCCCTGGCCCGCAGTCTGGCATAGCCTCTGGCGACAATGAATTTGTTGGTTCTGGTTTTTGAAAAAGTGGATCATTTTTTTGCACAGTAAATACCTTATTCCATGATTGATTTTTAAGTTGGCTTATCTTATCACCCTGTAACTCAAACGTACACCCTAGAGCATGTAAAAGCTCTTCCATTTTATGTGGCATTACCGGCCACAATACATAAGCAATGGCATAAAGACTATGCGCTGTTGCACTCAAAACAGTCATAAATCGTGCAGGGTCTTGCTTTGCTAGTTTCCATGGTTCACGTGCATGAAAATAACTATTTACTGCACTGACATACTTCCACACTCCTGCAAGGGCGATATGAAAATAGCCACGTTCCATTTCTTTAGAAACTTCTTCCAACATCATTACCATTTTTTTATGTAGCTCTTGCTCTTCTTCCTGCCACACACCAACGGTGATAGTTGTTGCACCCTGCTTATCAGCAAGAATAATCATACGATTTAAAAGGTTCCCAAGATCATTTGCCAAATCTGACGTAATTTTTTGCTCAAGATCTTCAACACTAAACTGCCCATCTTGGGTAATGGCAAGTTGACGAAGAAGATAATAACGAACCGCATCAGCACCATAGTTTTTCAAAAGTTCATGCGGGTTGATTGCATTACCACGAGACTTTGACATCTTATGATCCCCCACCTTAATCCATCCATGCACCAAAAGATGATGTGGCATTGGAAGCTCAGCTGCTATCAAAAAAGCAGGCCAATAGATTGCATGAAAGCGAACAATATCTTTTCCCATCACTTGCATGTCTGCAGGCCACCATTTTGCAAATTGCTCTTTTTTATCTTCTTGCGCATACCCAATAGCAGTAATGTAATTATTTAATGCATCCGCCCAGACATAGGTAACATGTGCATCATCACCAGGAAAAGGCACCCCCCAGGTTAAAGTGCTACGGGAAATACTAATATCTTGCAAACCAGATTTTACAAACGAAATAACTTCAGCAAATCGTTCGCGAGGAATAATAAAATCAGGATGTGCTTGAAAAAATGCAAGGAGCTTATCTTGATACGCAGAAAGCTTAAAAAAATAGGTCGGTTCAGAAACCCACTTAGTCGGACGCTCACAGCTTAAACATGCAGGGTTAACGGTACCTGGAATAAAATCTTTTTCAGTGATGTAGGTTTCACAGGGCAGGCAATACCAACCTTCGTATGCACCTTTATACACATCTCCTTTTTCCAGTAACTTCCGTAACCAGGCTTGTACCGCTTTTACATGAAATTCGTTAGTGGTGCGCATAAATTGGGAGTATTCAATTTCATACTGTTTCCATAAATCTTTATAAGCATCGATATAGCTATCAACAAATGTTTGCGGATCCTTGCCCGCTTCGTGAGCAGCTTGAGCCACCTTTTGACCAAATTCATCGGTACCGGTCAAAAAATAAACCTCGTCTCCACACACTTTATGCCAACGGGCTGCAACATCTGCCAACACAGTGGAATACAAAGTACCTAAATGAGGAGCTCCCGTTGCGTAATAAATAGGGGTAGTTACATAAAATTTTTTTATAGCTGCCATGAGAATCACCGTTGTTTTAGGTTTTTATATCGACCATGTCACTATATCGTAAAAAT
>CANNBR010000039.1 GCA_947502805.1 bacterium | reverse complement strand
ATAGCCTTAGCGGCGGTGGATCCAATTACTTCCTTGTAGTCTGAGGATAGTACATGAAATTAGACCAATTTTTTAATGTAGTTGCTAATGAACAGCTCGCTTCTTTTCCCGTCATTTTGTTTTCGGCAAAACAGTACCCGGTTGTTTTTTTTTCTGCGCTTCTTTCTCAATTACGTCATAAATATCAATTAAATCCAAAAAGTATTCTTTTTGATCAGCTCTCTTCTCAAGATTTATATGCACAACTTTCAACAACTTTTTTAGGAAGATCAGATCTTTTGTGGTTAGGGGATCTTTCTTCGGTAGAACCTGCAGCACTCAAAAAACAGATGCTTACTTTAGTTGTGTCGTATCAAGGGCCTCATAAGCTTATCGGATGCCTGCACTCTGATGATAAGTCTTTACAGATGAAAGGGATAATTTCTCTTGATGAAGATTTTTCTGAATCTGATCGGCGAGCACTTGTAACCTTTTTATTTCCTCACATTCCTTCTGCTGTTGATGCAGTTGAGAAATTGGTAAAAGGTACTCGCATCTCTTCTATTGATCAACTGAGTATGATTGCTCAATACGCGGGAGTGATAGGGAAAAATGTATCTCTATTTTCAGATAACTGGATGAAAAAAATCAGCGCTCCTGAATCTTCGTTATTCGATCTTTCAAGCTATTTTTTTGGCCGTAAAACAGAACAATTTTGGCCGGCATGGCATCTGTTAAAAGGTGAATACGCGGCTCCATTTTGGACTACGTATTGGTCAGAACAGTTATGGCGCGCCCATTATGTTATTAAGCTCTATAAAGAAAATAAAATAATTGAAGCAAAACAACTTTCTTTCCGGTTGCCATTTTCATTCTTGCAACGAGATTGGAAAAATATCTCTGCTGCTGAACTGCAGCGCGCTCACCAGTTTTTATATGATGGTGATTATGCCTTTAAAAATGGTGGATCGGAATTTTTTCTTGAAGTCTTTTATGCCACTTTTTTAACCAAACAATTTTAATTTTTTTACTCTTTCTTTAATCGATCTGGTTGGATAATGCCGCCAGACATAACAAGTGCCATAGCTTCCTGCGTGGTGAGATTAAGCTCAGTAAAATCATTTTCTGCAATGACGATAAAGAAGCCATTGGTTGGGTTTGGTGTCATGGGAATGAAAATAGAATAATAGATTACGTCTTTAGGGATGGGAAGTAACTGTGATGAAAATTCACCTGTTAAAAATCCAATACTGTATATTCCCTTGCGTGGAAATTCAACGAGCACAATTTTTTTAAAAGTAGGATTGTCGCTTGGGGTAAATGCATCGACCAGTTGTTTAATGCTATTAAAAATGGGACGAATAAGAGGGATTTTTGAAAGAATGCTTTCGAAAAAATTGAGTAGTGATCGCAGAACAAATGATTTTAGAAAAATTCCAGCAAGTAGAATGAGGCTTAAGACTACTAAAAATTCATTATGAGGAATGAGGTGTAGATAAGGAACATCGAGCCCTTGAAGGGGAGAAAGAAGGTTTTTTAAGAGACTGAATGAAAATGAAAAAATACCAATGGTAAGGCACAATGGTAAGAGAGTAAAAAAACCATCAATAAAGACATTCCATACTACATTGATGATACGTTTTACTTGTTTTCTAATCTGTCTTTTATATTTTTTTTCCATAATTTTTATTCCTTAAAATCTATTATGACTTTCTCTTGTTATGTCTGGTTCCCCGTACCGTTCACTCAGTCTAGCTAGTGCTGCGCACTACTGCGACTTTATTCTCTGGGGATGACACTTTAAATGCTTCTAATAATGCTTGAGAGAGTTGGTTTCCAACGGAGTATGCTTTTTCCTGATCTGATGCCTCTACCATAATACGCAAAAGTGGTTCGGTTCCTGAATAGCGAACAATAACTCTGCCTTCAGAAAGTTCTGTTTGATGTGCGGTGATAATGGTGGCGTATGGTACACAGCTTAAATCTTTTTTAGATGTAATGGGAATGTTGAGGATAGCCTGGGGAAATTTTGTAAAGCTTGTAAAATTCCAATCATGTATAAAAAGTGCTGTTTGCGCTAGCCGTAGCAGGGTAAATAATCCGTCAGCGGTATCAGTAAAGTCACGTAAAATAAGGTGACCTGAAGGTTCTCCGCCAATCAGTGCCCCACAGTCTTTCATTTTTTGAACAACATTTTTGTCTCCTACCGGAGTTCGGTATAGAATTTTTCCTTGTTTTTTAAGCTGGATAGCAAGACCTTCATTACTTAAAATAGTTCCTACAATGGCTGATTCTTGTTGATAGGTCGGATGATTCAATAAAAAGGCAAGCAGTTCATCCCCATCTTTGCAGATACCATTTTTTGTTACAGCAACAAGACGATCTCCGTCTCCATCAAAAGCAAAGCCTGCGTGAGCACCATGTTTGATAACTGCTTCCTGTAGTTGTTGAGGGTAAAGTGAGCCGCAATTTTTGTTGATGTTTTTTCCATCAGGCGTAATTGCAAGAGGAATAATTCGTGCTCCAAGTTCTTCAAGAAATGCTGGGGCTGTCGATGCATATGATCCGTGTGCACAATCAAGAATGAGTGTTATTCCGTCTAAAAATGGCTCAGGAAAATAATTTTTCAGTGCTTCAAAATACCGTGCAGTAGCATCGGATATTTTTTGCTCTGTCCCCAAATGTTCATAGGTTATGGCGGACTGCGCTACACTTGAAGTGTGTTGATGAGAGGCATAGAGCGCATTGAGTTCCTGTTCATCTTCTTGAGTAAGTTTGCCATTTTTTTTCGTGATGATTTTAATTCCATTATCTTGGTACGGATTATGAGATGCGGTAATCATGATGCCATAATCATAAGGACCTTCTACTACTTGATGAAAAAGAGCCGGTGTAGGAACAATGCCACCATCATAAAGAGTGACTGGATGCTGAAAGAGTCCAGCTTTTAAGGCTGCTTTTACAAGCGGCGCTGAGTGGCGTGTGTCATGTGCTAGAAGAATGTTTGGCTGAGTATGTTTGCTGCACACCCATTTGCCTAGAGCAGCTCCAAAGGCGACAAGTTCATGCGGAGTGAGTGGTGATTGTCCTACTCGTGAACGAATGCCATCAGTTCCAAATAAATTCTGCATACGAAAAAAGACCTTCCTTATACTTGGCTGTTTGTGTCAGTTTCTCTTACTACAATCGTAATTTCTGTAGGCTTATAGTGTACCAGTCTCACTGATTCAGGCAAAAAGATCTGCTCTTTTGTGATGGGAACGGTTTGAGCGCCTTCATGTAATGTTTGCGCATCATAATGTAGAGCGCTATCAAAGGTTATTTTGAAGAGGTCTTTGCGTGCTCCATAAATCTTAATATGGATATTTTCAGGGGCAGTAATTAGTTGGTGAGGAAGAGTATTGTAAAAGCACACAGGGACTTTTTGAGTAATTTCTATTTTTTGATGTGTACTGACACAGTGCCATAAGCCATACCCAAAAATGAGAGCAAGGCATTTAAGAGCGAGACTGTTCAGATAGGGTGTTTTTATTGAAAGGGACATACCAATCTCCTTGTAAAGAATGAGGGGTGTAGCCAAGGTAGGTGCGAATGGTGCTAAAAGCGTGTTGAGCCAAGGCTTTTTGAATAATTTTTCCATGAGCTATCAGAGTAAAAGTTCGCGTTTCAGGAATAAGTTTTATAAAAAGGGCATCCGTTTTGGTAGTGAAAAAAAGTGCATCACGCAGCCAAGGTTCTTGTTCTTGTACTTCTTGCGAGAGCCATTCAGTCATGGAATTTTTTTGCCATAGTGCATTAAAAGCATGTACTCGCGCATGGCTATCTATCCATAACATTTGGTGTGGGTTGTAAAGATTGCTTGTAGTGATGAGGCGTAAAATATCAAGTGAAAGAGGTGCTGAAATGCACTGTTGTGAGGAAATAATGGTTTCAAGTGCTTGTTTTTTTTCAATAATACAGGTTAATGATTTATTATCACTTGCGGCAGTAAGGCCTGCTCTTATTACTAACTCAATCCAATCTACAGAAGGTTTTTGTGAGGGGGTGAGTGCATGCAAAGTAATAAAATTTTTTTGCAGAGTGTTTTGATGAATAATTAAAAAAACGGTGCAGGCAATGGGTAAGAATAAAAGCAAGAGGGTGCTTATGGTGGTTAAGCTTGCATAGTCGGCAATAAGTAGTCCACTGCAGTATCCATAAAAGGTAAGGAGCAGTGGTTTTTGCTTATCTTGTGAAAGCCAAACGGAAAGGTAATAAAAAAGTCCGCTGATGAGTAAAATTTCAAAACCGTCTTGCCATCGATACAGGTCGAAGTGCCACCAGAGTGGAATGTGATCTATCATTGTTTGTTCTCCCAAGGGCTTTGCCCGCAGTACGCCATAGCCTTGGCGACGGCGGATACAATCAATTATTTTTTTAGCCTAAAAAAATGAAGTTGATTTTGTCTATTTTTAAAAAAAAAGATTTTTATTTTTTTATCAGTTATGTGCCACTAAGATATTTTTTGAGTAAGATAAATAAAAAGTATGACAGTATTTTTTAGCTATGAAAGTAATCTTATGAATAAGAAAGAAACTATATTAACGGGCGATAGACCAACAGGTAAATTGCATGTAGGTCATTATATTGGTTCTTTAAAAAATAGAGTTCAATTACAAAAAACCTGTAATCAATTTGTGATGATTGCCGATGTACAGGCATTGACTGATAATTTTGAAGACCCCCAAAAAGTCCATGATTCAGTATTTCAAGTGATGTGTGATTACCTTGCAGTGGGTATTGATCCAGCACAAACAACTATTTTTATTCAATCAATGATTCCTGCTATTCCTGAGCTCACTCTGTATTACATGAACTTAGTAACCGTTGCTCGTTTATCTCGTAATCCAACAGTAAAAGCTGAGATTAAACAAAAAGGAATGGAAGAAAGTTTGCCAGTTGGTTTTTTTACGTATCCCATAAATCAGGCTGCTGATATTACCGCTTTTAAGGCAACGTTAGTTCCAGTTGGGGAAGATCAACTACCTATGATTGAACAAACTAATGAAATTGTTCGCTCTTTTAATCGCATTTATAAAAAAGAAGTATTGGTAGAGGCAAAAGGGCTTCTTCCTGTACTGGGTAAACGTCTTGTTGGTATTGATGGGCAAGCAAAGATGTCAAAATCTTTAAATAACGCAATTTATTTATCTGACTCTCTTGATGAGCTTTCAAAAAAAGTTCGCAGCATGTACACCGATCCTAACCATTTACGTGTGGAAGATCCGGGTAAGGTTGAGGGTAATCCTGTTTTTGATTACTTAGATCTTTTTGCTACTGATACGCACAAAGTACAAGAACTTAAAGATCATTATGCTCGTGGCGGCTTGGGAGACATGGTAGTTAAAAAATATCTGCTTGAAGTTCTTGAAGCATTTATAAGTCCGATTCGTGAGCGCAGAAAGCTCTATGAACATGATCGGGCTCAGGTGATGCAGATTCTTTTAGAAGGCACTAAGCGGGCGGCACTGGTCGCTCAACAGACGCTTGCAGAAGTTAAAGAAGCAATGCATTTGAATTATCAAAAATAGGGGAATAGTCGATGAAACAGTTTAAAAAAGCCCTTTTTATTTTTCACCGTGATCTTCGTACTGTTGATAATAGGGGATTAAATAAAGCTCTTGCTGAGTCAGATGAGGTAATGCCTATTTTTATTTTTGATTCTGTGCAGGTAGAAGAATCAAATCATTATCGAAGCTTGTCAGCAATACAGTTTATGGTGGAGTCATTAGAAGATCTTGCTGGTCAGTTAGCTAAAAAAGGGGGAAAACTTTTCTTTTTTTATGGATCAACGAAAGAGGTTGTTGAGCAATTGATAAAAGATGAAGCTATTGATGCAGTTTTTTCTAATCGCGATTACACCCCATTTGCTCGCAAGCGTGATATTGAACTTGAAAAGGTTGTGGTAAAAAAAATAGCAACCTGGTTTTCTATTGACGATGCGCTTTTGTGTAATCCAGATACAATTTTTACTGGCAAAGGAACTGCTTACACGATTTATGGTGCATTTTTAAAAAAGGCTATGCAGACGAAAGTGCAAGAACCAGCTGAATGTACAAAAGGTTCTTTTTTTACTGCTCATAATTCTCATGAAATAACTTTGGATGTTTTTAACAAAAAAATTGGGTTATCTAAGCGTGCTCTTTTTGAGCATGGTGGTCGAGCTGCAGCCAAAAAAATTCTTAATCATATGGGTGAATTTAAAAACTATACTGAAATTCGTGACTATCCAGCGCAAGCAACAACGGGACTTTCGGCTCATCTTAAATTTGGTACTGTTTCAGTACGAGAAGTTTTTTATGCAATTAAACAAGAAAAAGCAGATCTTCAAATTTTAAAACAACTCTATTGGCGAGATTTTTTTACTCATCTTGCGTATCATTTTCAGCATGTTTTTGGAAAGGCATTTGTAAAAAAATATCAGAATATTCCTTGGTCAGATAATAAAGTATGGTTTGCTCATTGGTGTAAAGGTACAACCGGTTTTCCTCTTGTTGATGCTGGTATGCGTCAGCTGAATGCAACGGGTTACATGCATAATAGAGTGCGTATGGTGGTCGCTTCATTTTTAACTAAAGATATGCATATCGATTGGCGAAAAGGTGAGCGTTATTTTGCTCAACAGTTGGTTGATTATGATCCATGTGTAAATAATGGTAACTGGCAGTGGGCAGCTTCAACTGGTGCTGATTCGCAGCCCTATTTTCGTATTTTTAATCCATGGCTTCAACAGAAAAAATTTGATCCTGAATGTGAGTACATCAAGCAATGGGTGCCAGAGCTTAAGCATTTTTCTTCAAAAGAAATTCATTCATGGTACAAGGCTTTAAATCCTAAAAATGAATACCCTCTGCCTGTACTTGATCATGCGATAGAAAGCAAAAAAACCTTAGCTATATTTATAGAGCTAAGGTGACTTCTATTTATTTAAGTACCATATAAAAAAACTAAGATTAAGCGCAAAAATGCTCCAGATACAATAGGGAACTAATAACCATGCTGCAATTTTATTTACTTTAAAAAAAGATCTCATCGTTTGTACTATAAAAACTAAAAGAAACGTGATCCAAAGGCATGATGAAAGGAGTAGTTTGTAGTGAAAAAAGAGAGGCATATAGAGCGCATTGATTACTAGTTGTGCGTAATACCAATAAAGGGCGATTGATAAAAATCCCTGTTTTTTCCAGACTATCCATGCTGCGCAACTCATAAGAAAATATAATAGTGGCCAAACTACACCAAAAGCCCATGATGGTGGGGTAAAGAATGGATGCTGCAAGGTTTTGTACCAGGCAAGGTTGGAAGAGTTTGAAAACATACTTCCTATAAATGAAGCAGAAAAAGTGAGAGTAAGTAGACTGCATAACGCAATAAAATCGGTTAAAAATTGCATAATTCTTTTCATGAAACCCCTTATTTATAAAAAATAAAATCCATTATTAATCGTAAATTAACTGTGCCATGAATGATACTAATTGTCTTACTTAAGGGAGAATTAGAGAAAAACTCTTTTCTTTAGTCCTTCTTCTTTGCTAGAGTAAAAACTTCTATTAAAAAAGGGTTAGTGGGAATTAAGCGAAAAAAGGAAACACATGTTACGATTCATCAAAAAAAAACACCCTACGCAACCAAGGCTTACCTATTACTTTCCAATTTTTTCGGCCATCATTTTAAGCCTGCTTTTTTCCATCTGTG
>CANNBR010000038.1 GCA_947502805.1 bacterium | reverse complement strand
GGTGGACTCTCTGCAGCGCTGCTACAACCTGATGGTAAATTTATCGGCCTAGGAGTCAATGGAGCGTTTTTTCAACTTGTTCGATACAACTCAGATGGAACCGTTGACCCTTCATTTAACATTACTACAACAATCACTGGAGCAGCTAATGCAGCAGTTCTCCAACCAGATAATAAATGTATCGCTGTAGGCACCAGCGTTGGACACTTCCAACTTGTTCGCTATAACACTAATGGCTCCCATGACTCTACTTTTAATCTCAATGCCATTCCCACCAGCCAAGCCTTCGCAGCAGTTCTGCAACCGGATAATAAAATTGTTGCTGTGGGCATTGACGGGGCCGGCCACTTTCAACTTGCTCGCTACATCAATCCTTTTACTCTCGCTTCGTTCATCGCATCGTATGGCGAAGTTGGTTTGTTGTAAAATATGACAATCTTCCCGGCTATTGTAAGGTGAGAATGTTAAAAAATTGTAAATAAAAATCCTCGTCATCCCCAGAGAACGGTAGTCGCGGTAGTGCAAAGCACTAGCTAGACGGAGTGAACGTACGGGGACCCAGACGTAACAAGAAAAAGTCATAATTTTCAAATAAATTCTATAAAAAAAAGGACCTTTCATGAAATTAGCTCTTACCTCCGTTGCCTGCATTGCCCTCTTTTCTTGCATGACATTGCTCGCAAAATCGAAAAAAGAAAAACCTACCGAACTTAAAGTAGGAGACACTGCTCCAAACTTTACCCTCCCTAATGAAAAGGGAGAAACAGTAACCTTCCATGATATCGCGGGTAAAAAGATTCTTTATTATTATCCAATGGATTCAACACCTGGCTGCACCAAACAAGCCTGCAGCCTTCGCGATGGGCACCAAGATCTTAAAAACAAAGGAATAACAGTTATTGGCATAAGCTCCGACTCTGTTGATTCACATAAAAAGTTCGCCCAAAATCACAATCTGCCCTTTACCCTTTTAAGCGATGTAAAAAATGAAGTTGCCAAACTTTATGGAACAGCGAGAACTTTTATGAACTCTCGTATTACCTTTTTAGTTGATGAAAAAAATAAGATCGTAAAAATATTAAAAGACATTACGGTCAAAAGCCATGCTGAGCAAATCTTGAAAGAATTTGAACTCTAAAGCCGTTCCAATAACACTACGTACAAGAACCATTGAATAATTTTTAGTTGCAAAACACCATGGAAAAGGCACACTAGACTAAAAATCATCGTATATACATAACAAAAAGGTCTTATATGAAAAAATATAGTTTATTAGTTTTAGCTGCTCTTTCTTTTACCGCTACTGTAAAAAGTGAAGATGCCATGACAGTTTGGATCACTAAGCCTTGGGTTACAATGGTTCCTTCAGTTTACAGCTATCCATCTTATGCCCTACAAGCAAGCGGAGCTTTGTATGCTCTTACCGGTATTAAAGCTCTTATTTCTACTGAAACACCTTCCAATAAAGAAGTAAGCCTTAAAAAAGCAATTGAAATGCGCATTAAAAAAGCACAAGACGAAAACAAAGTATGGTCTGGCATGTCCCTTGTTCTTGTAGGTATTTTAACCAAAATAGCTACTGATTTATTCGTTGGAAATTATGGCATGGAAACCAAAATCGACATTAAAAAGTAAAAAGGTATTACAATGCAAAAAAATAAAGCTCTTTTTCTCTTTTTAAGTTTTAACCTTATTAACACAGCTATAGCTTCTGACCTAAAAATTACGCCTCCTACTACCTCACTTTCTGAAGTCCTAGTATACAGCGGTGGTACTATTGCAGTAATTATAGGATTGGTAAAAATCGTTAGAGGTAGTTATGGCTTTTTTAAAAGCTCTGATGACTCTTTGACTACAAAAACACTTACCGATTATGAAGAAAATGAACTTAACTGTATGACAAAAGAAAAACTTGTAAAACTTATCGCTCGAGAAGATGAACGAAGCAAGAATACGATTGCTGCATTTGAAAGAGTTTTAAGCGGTATTCTTTGGATTTCAGTTGCCAGAATAGCACAAGTTTATGGCACAGGTTATAACAGAGACTTTCAAGCTCAACAATTAAAAATTGCAGCAAGTGCTCCAGTAGCTCCAGTAACACCAGCTGCATAACCTTTTTTAAAAGATTAGAAAATAGAGAGGAGTTCAAATTCCTCTCTATTTTTATATCCAAAGTTTATCTTTCGCTTTAGTTACTAACCCTCCTCCACAATCGTTCAAGCTTATTTCGCCACCCATCCAATACATCACGTGGCAGCGCATATCGAAAAATAAAAAATCCTTTCATCCTTTGTAGAAATTACTTGCAAAAGGCAATCTTCCGATTACACTTCTAGATCATATCATTGAATGTTCAATGGTTTCATTTTCTGGAGCCCCCAACCGTGTCTCGCTTGTTACTATTTTTTACTATTTTTGCCCTCTCTGCCGGGTCAAGCAATTCTGCGCCTCACCCAACCCCAAAAACTAAAAATTTTAAAGTATCTGTTCAATCTGCAAAAGATAAGCTCTCAAAAGGACAAAAGTTTATTTCTTACCTTGCCATTGCTGGAGCAATCGCAGTCCCTGCCTTTATTACAGGGGAATGCATGATGCATGTTAATTTTATAAAGGCATTTTATGAATGGGTAACCCATGGAAGAACAGCTCGCTCTTATTTTTCTAAAAATCCAACTGGAGCGCTTTATTGCGTTACTGTAACTATTCGAAACTTTGAAACAGTTCCAGCAAGTTTTTTTACAGCACAAACGCCTTCTGATCTCATTGAGCAAGTTGATAGATTCCTTAAAAAATCTATCCCTAAAGACAAGCACCTCGTACGTCTTTTAATTGAACCGATAATTGTTACTAAAATAGGCAAAAAGATCATACTCGCTCCCCTGTACTGTCTGTGGGACCACAAAAAGGGAATCTCACTCGATCTCAAAAAAAAGTTTTATCTCACTGCAACAACCAATGCTGACAATGTATTTGAAGCATTAAAACTATTTACCGTTGGTTCATTACTTTCAGCACAATTTTTTGTCATTCCTTTTGTCTATCGTCACGGTCGCCTTCTTCTAACAAAAATAAAATAATAACCCCTAAACCCTCATGAAAGAACCCATGTCCTCCAACCGTTTCCTCAACTTACTATTCCTCGTTCTGCTTCCATGCACTGCACTCTCAACTGAAGAACAAACAACAATCCATGAACAGCATAAAGATATTCCTACATGCGAGCAGCCTCCTGTTTTAGCATATCCTTTCGTTCGTACAAAAATTCTTGCTACTGGTTATGAAAAACTTTGCGAAGCAATTGAAATGGATGATATCGTTACAACAAAAGAACTCTTTAAAGAATTTCCTGGTCTCAAAAAATTTTCTTACCAACCTGTTGGAAGCCCTCTGCACTTTGTAAGAAGTCTAAGCATGGCCCGCATCCTTACAGAAAAAATTGGGTTCTCTGTTAGTGTATGCGATGAATGGGGAGAAACTCCTTCTTATGCCATTAAGCAAAGCAAGCCTGATCGCTTTAGTTGCCCAGAAGAACAAAGGGCTATTGCTCTCTATTTTAAAAAACGGGAAGCAACCTATCAAAAATTTAAAAGCCAATTGGCCTCTAATAAAAACTTACACATGAAATTATCACTACTGGCGATGACAGGAGTTCTTGTTACTCAATTTGCAGTGCTGGTAACAATTTTATTAAAAAATATAAAAACATTAAAAGGAGTATAAAATAATGTCTCATCGGCTTATTCTTTTCTTTATGCTTCTTGCCAGTGCCCAGCTATCTTTTGGCGCTGAACAACAAGCTAGACCTGCTAAAGTAATCGAACTTTCTGAATCTCAAAAACTCAAACTCGAGCAAAAAATAAAACAAGAAGAAGATCTCAAACGACTTGTTAATCTCTATGGTAACTTTTCTGATACCATCACAGCTAGCGATCTTATTGCTCTTGAAAAACTTTTCAATGCGCTTCTAATCAAGTCTATCAATTAAAGTAAATCAAAAATAAGCTTCTAGAGCCTTTTTACAAAGGCCGCTCTTTGCATTATGCTTTTAATACGTGTTATTGAAGTACTTAAGCGAGGTTATGCTTATGAAATCGAACATACCAGCACTCTTTTTAGTGCTTTTTACTGCTTTGCCATCCACAATGGTTAGCATTTCTTTTGCCTCTCTTCCTCATCCTTTTAACTCTTGGCATGCAAATGCAAAAACCTATGTAAAGAGGCAAGAAGACATACAATCCTATTCGCTCACTGTAAAAATTAAGCGCCGTACTAAAACAGTTAAAGAACAATCGTTCACTGCTTTTGACTACAAAAAAGTTATCGCTAAAGCATTGGTTTATGCACAAAAAGAACAAACCGCTGGACTAAAAGTGGTCTTTAAACCAAGCATCAGACTCGTTAACAACTGGGATATGTATCCTTTAGGAAATGTGATACAGAAAAAAGTTCCTATCAATCCAGAAAAGAGATCTGACTATTGGAAACAAGTAGAAGAAACAATTACTAGAAGTTTTTATGTCTCATCTCAGGCGCAACAATCAAGCATTCCTTCTGTAAAAAAACTATTATCTCTGGGCGCTATTCCCCTCACTCTTTTGACCTGTCTTATTATTTTTCTTCTGGGGATTATTTCTTTGCATTTCGTATCACGAAAAAGGATTTAAAATGAAATTTCTAAAAAACTTAACTCTTATCAGTTTATTGCTAGCAGCTTGCATCCCAACAGAAACAACTGCTCCTTCTCTGCCTATCTTCGTTTTTGGAGTTACCTCAATAGTCGTCTCCGGCGCAATTGGTTTTACAGCTCTTGGATACATCCCTTTCTTATGGTTGAGCAGACATGATGACGCACGAAACTTTGTAAAACACCAAGATGATATAAGTTCGTATTCTATTGCCATCGAATCAAGAAAAAAAGAGGAAACATTGCTCGTTCATTGTTTTACCGCTTCTACTTATCAACAAGTTATTAACGATGCCCTTATCTACTTACAAACAGATCCATCTTTTCCCAAAAAATTCACCAAAGCAGAAAGACTCTTTATAACACCATGCATCACGCTTGCTGATGAAAAAAAAACACAAGAACTATTAAGTATTTCTATCCAAAGCTCAAAATATTCAACTTGCACCTTAGACTACAAAAGACTCAAAGCATCTCTTATTTATAGATTCAAAATTCCAAGAATTAAAACGTACGCAAGTCCGCTTCCTTACATAGTGCTCGGATCCACCCTTACACTCACAGGATTTTTAGGATTTTTCACTTTTATTCCTGCCGCAATTATCAGCATCCCTCTTTTTCTAAAACGACAGTTTCATTACTCATCGGCTCAAAATTTTGTGAACAAACAAGAAGATATTGCGTACTATTTAGTCACCGTAAAAATTAAACGTCATGTTAAAACCATCAAGGAGCAAACATTCGTTGGCCCTGACTGTCAAATGGTTATGAATGATGCACTGCTCTATGCTCATGCAGAACAAACTGCTGGCCTAAGAATAGTGTTCAAGCCAAGCATCACATTAGTTGATGACGAACAAATCTATCCTTTACGCAACATCGTCAAGAAAACGTTACCCAAAAAACCAACTCACCTTGCCCACTACTGGAGACGTTTAGCAAACTCACTTTCTGACCGTTTTATCATCCCAAATAATGACTCTGCTAACATCACTAACGTTAATCGTATCGCCTACTTTGGACTAGAAAGTGGCGCCTGGATGCTTTCACCGTATGTCGCTGCACTTCCATTTTTATTATAATAATTTAAAATGAAATTTCTAAAAAACTTAACTCTTATCAGTTTATTGCTAGCAGCTTGCATCCCAACAGAAACACAAACAGTTATAGGAGCGTTCTTCCTTCTCTCAAGCTATTCTAGTGGTATTGAGCCTCACAAATTAGCAGCTATCATTGTTGCCCCAGTCATACTTTTTTATGTTCCTTATATTTTCTTTAAACGACATAAAAAAGTAAAACACTTTGTAAAAAAACAAAAAGACATAGAATCATATTCGATCGCCATAAAGCTCAATCAACAAAAAAGCAATCAACTACTTGAACAATCTTTTACTGAAACTGATTCTAAAATAGTTATTAAAAAAGCTTTAGATTGGACAAAAGCACATAAATTTTATGGACTCGAAGTAACCTTTAAACCAAGCATTAAACTGTTAAACGATGAAAAAATTTATCCGTTATACTCTATAAAAAGCGATCGCTTTGCTGGGTATTCGACTAAAAAAGCTGCTTTTTTGGAAAAATCAAAACGAATACTTACAAAATGTTTCAAACTACCAACTTCTGAAAACATCACTCATGCAACAAAAATCAAACAAGGCATCTTGAGTGGATTCATCTGGACCGCTGTCTCTATTTTATTGGGCATTCCCTTTATTCCCCTTGCAACTCTTTCTATTCCATTTTTTGCTCTCAGCTATCATTCATCTGCTAAAAATTTTGTTAAACAACCAGAAGACATAGAATCCTATGCTGTTACGGTAAAAATGAGACAACAATGTAAAACAATAAAAGAACAAAACTTTACGAACGCCAATCCGAACCTACTTATTGCAAACGCACTAACGTATGCCAAACAAGAACAAACTACCAACTTCAGAGTTTTCTTTGAACCAACCATAAAACTTGTGGATTGTGAAAAAATATATTCTCTACGCAGAATCACCAAAGCGAAATTACCAAAAGATACTGCTATCCATGATTTATATTGGAAAAAAATAGAATCGAAACTTACTGATCGCCTTATTGTTCCAACCGAGATCGTAACGAGCACTACTTATCAAGGCCAACTTGCCTTCTTTGGAGCAGCAATGGCACTCTGGATACTTATACCACCCTGCATTTTAGTTTAGTAATTACTTACAAAATAGATAAATTTTACAAAGCATCAACATCGGATTATCCTTGCTACTGATACTAATCAGCATTTTAATGTAAGGATGCCCTTATGAAATCGGTAAAATCATGCGTTGCCCTTTTTACACTTTTTGCACTTTTTACTCCTACAAAAAGCAAGCCTCGCTCTTATTACGTCACTACTGAAACAAGACACTACGTTGAACCTGAAATTTCTCCCGAAGTATGGCTTGCCTCTCTTATTGTGACCTTTTTTGCTTTATTTATTTCAGAAAAATTAGCTCCAAAATATGTAGAAACTCAAGATGAAATTGAGGCGTATTCCCTTACTGTAAAAATTAAAAAACACTCTAAAACAGTGGCTGAAGCAACCTTTACCTCTGCTGACTACGATGATGTTATTGAACATGCGATTGCCTTTGCTCAGAAAGAACAGGGAGACTATAATTCCTTAGTTTTTAAACCAAGTATTACAACTTCAAAAAGAAACTCTTACTTCTTGGATACAGTAAAAAAATCAGCTCTTTCTTCAAAGCCTGACAGTGCTGATGCCTACTGGAAACAGATTGATCGTGACCTAACAAGAATTTTCTTGGTGCCACCAAAAGCAGCTGCTCCTCAACAAACCCATGTCACTCATCATCATGTACGAGAAGTGCAATATGTCACAGTGGTTCCTGAACCAAGGTACTCTGCCTTCTGGATTTTTTAATCCAGCCAAAATAAATCTGCGCAAGAACCTTTATTCTTACACGATCTTACTTTTCTGTTGCCCTCCGCGGGCATGCGACGATGGGCGCAAGAACCTTTATTCTTACAATAACTTACTTTTCTGTTGCCCTCCGCGGGCACGCGGCATGTTT
>CANNBR010000037.1 GCA_947502805.1 bacterium | reverse complement strand
TTCACTTTGTTTAACAATATAAACAGAGCGAGAAAGAAGTATGAGCAGAAAAAGTATTCCTATGCCAATTATTCCAAATAAAAATTCCATAACCATAATATTTTCCTTTATGACTGCGTAATTGCATTAACGATTAGGCGAACTCCTTCAACGCGTATAACGATGATCGAAGCTCCCTTCTCAAGTAATTCTTGATGCAGAGATTGAGCAGACCAAATCTCCCCTTCTACCTGCACCTGTCCCACGTGATTGTGAAACATTTTTTCAACAACAAACCCTTTTTTTCCTGGCAATGCATCAACATTTGATTTGTAATGCCCATCGCCTTTGGCCGCCTTGCGTACACACACGTACAGCATAAAAAATGAAACTAATGAACTTATAAAAAACACGGTCGACTGCCCTGCAAGTGAAAACCCATACCAAGCACTGAGTGCCGTAGGGAGAGTTGCCAATGCAAAAGAAAGACAATAAAAAAGACCGGGGGTCATAAGCTCAAAGACAACACATAAAAGTCCAAAAAGGAGCCATCCACCTACGTAAGAAGCCATACATACCTTTCATGTATTAAAGTAAATCAATACTTCTTATTATAGCTTAAATAAATATCTTTGATAGATATATTCTTCACTTTCCGCTCCTACTGGCTATACTCATACCATGAACAGATTCAAATTGACCGTCAAATTTTGGTTTTACAACTTTATGCACGTCCAGCTTTTTCTTTCCCTTATTTCGTTACCAGTACTGGTTACGTGGGGATTGCCATTTTCTTTAACTACCGTTTTTGGAAACCTTCTTTTTACTCCTTTTTTAACCCTCTTTCTGCTTATTTCAACAGGTATTTTTTTCTTTGAACTTTTACACATTTCAAACAATTGGCTTATTCATGCACTTGAAAAACTTTGTGCTTTTTGGATGTACTGCCTTGATCATGGCTCCACCACATGGCTCTATGGCATAGATTACTATGGCCTTATTATCTGTATCCTGTGTGCCTTTACTGCCTGCATACTTTTGCACCATAAACATTGGGGGCGAGAAAAAAATAGTTGGTATCTTTTTTTACTACTTCTTTTGGTACCCTTTACCTACCAAAAAATTCGTTCATTTTTTACTCAAAAAGGTCATATTACCTGTATCAAAAAAAATGCCCTCATAACATCTAGCAATGGAACTATTTCCGTTATCGATTATGGAGCATTAGGAGAAAAAAAGTCAGCAGGAACCTGGATTCAATATACATTTTTGGCAGAAGCACTTAAACAATGTGGTTCGGTTCAATTTGATACAGTGACCTGTCCTTATGCAAATTCGCAAACACTTGAAGCACTTAATACTTTATGTAGGCATGCACGAGTAAAAAAGATCGCTATTACTCATCCAAACCGACAAACAAAACAGTATAGAGATAGTTATAAATTGTTAGAAATAACAGCAAAAAAAGAAGGTACTATCTTATTTAAGAGCCTAGCCAAGGGCTAATAAGTAAATTAAAAAAGCTTCCCTAAAAGCCTCTTTCTCATCTCATCCATCTCTTTTTTAAAATTCTAACCTCAGAATACCCGTACTGCGTGCTCCTTGGCGATGATAAAACCCTATGGTACACTGGAATACTTACTCGAAATCCATTTTCCTCCATCTAAGTTCTAGAAAATGAAATAACCTTGAAGGGTCCCCATGGGAAAAATACTTTTGTTTTATAAATACGTAGACGTTCAAGACCCTGAAGCGGTTGCCGCCTGGCAACGATCTTTATGTACTGAGCTTGGATTGAGCGGACGCATTATTTTGGCAACCGAAGGCATTAATGGAACTCTTGGTGGATCAGATGAAGCTACCGATGAATACATCAAACAAATGAATGTTCACCAACTTTTTAAAAACATCGATTTTAAAACAGCTCCTGGCGATGAACGTTTTTTCCCACGCCTACGAGTTATGATTAAAAAAGAAATCGTCATTATGGGAATCGATCCAACAACCCTTAAAGCATCTGATTCTGCGCCTTATGTAACTCCTGAAGAAGCTCATGAAATCATAAAAAATGGTTCCAAAGATTTAGTTATTCTTGATACGCGCAATGAGTATGAAATTGAGATTGGTACTTTTGAAAATTCGATTTCCCCTAAAACTCGTTATTTTAGAGAGTTCCCTGCATACATAGATAACAACCTGGAAACATTCGCCGACAAAGAAGTACTTATGTTTTGTACTGGAGGAGTCCGTTGCGAACGCGCTTCTGCTTATTTAAAAAATAAGGGAGTCGCCAAAAAAGTTATGCACATCCAAGGTGGTATCCACCGTTACGTTGAACAGTTCCCTGATGGATTCTTTAAAGGTTCAAACTACGTATTTGATGCTCGCGTATCTCAGAAAGTAAATGATGTTGTTTTAGGCTCCTGTAGCCAATGCTCAACTCCTTCTGATTATTACGTTAATTGCAAAAATGCTGAATGCAATAACCAATTTTTAAGCTGTGAAACCTGTAAAAACCAACTACAAGAATCATGCAGCAAAGAATGCTCTGAGTTAGTAGATACACAAAAAGTGGTGATACGTACCAAGCCTTCTCGTATCGATCCGCCGTCGCCGTCAACCTTCGCTGACGCTCCGGTGCTATGGCGTGACTGCGCTACGCTTGAGAAGAAATCGGACTGATTCAAATAAATAAAAAAGGAAGACATGAATCCATTCATCATCCAAGAAAACATTCCCCTTGCAGATAAAAATTGGTTCAAAACCGGTGGGCCCGCTCGCTATTTTTGTGAACCAGAAACAGCATCTGATTTTCAGCAAGCATTAGGCTTTGCAAAAGAACACAACCTTCAGATGTTCTTTCTTGGTGAAGGGGCAAATATCTTAATCAGCGATGAAGGCTTTAATGGTCTAGTAATCCGTCCACGATCAGCACCACTTGTTATTACTGATGCTTCTGATAGCAAAACTCATGCGCTTATCACAGCCCCTGCTGGCCTTTCTATGAACAGCTGTATTGAAAAAACATTAGAGACAAATCTCATTGGGCTTGAAGTGTTTAGTGGAATCCCAGGATCTCTTGGTGGCTGTGCTTATATAAACCTGCACTACTTCCAGCATTTTTTTAGTGATTTTCTTGTAAGCGCACAAGTCATCGAAAAAACTACCAATAAAGTCTTGGAAGTTAACCTTGAGTGGTTTAAATACGGCTACAATAAGTCGACCTTAATGAGTGGAAATTATTTTGTTATTTCAGTAACACTCAAACTACAACGAGCAACCGATACCGAAACTGCTCATGCGCTAGGTAGACGCTATGAAATTATTCGTCACCGAGCATCACGCTATCCCGCTTCAAATACCTGTGGAAGCTTTTTTAGGAACTTTCATGAAGATGAAGTTTCGCTTGTTTGGAATGGGAAAAAAATGATCTTTGTTGCTTTTTATCTTGATAAAATTGGAGTCAAAGGAACTGAGACAGTTGGGGGAGCGTGTGTCTCGTGGCAGCATGCAAACATGCTCGTCAATAAAAATCAGGCAACCTCATCAGATCTAATTCAACTTGCTTGTACATTGCAAGAAAAAATGAAAGCTGCATTTGGTATTATGCCCCACCCTGAATGTATTTTTGTTGGATTTAAAGAATACCCGTTATTGGACAGGTAAATCCTTATCATTTACAACTGTAAGATTCGTTTCTTAATACGCTCAAGACATTCGTCAAAAATCGGTATAGCTTTACAAACTTTATTCAAATAATCAGCCTGATCTTGTGAGCTCGTGGTATAAACATGTGAATAATGATTTCTAAGTTCACGCAAATCTCTCCATTGGTCTGCATCATCAATAATTTCTAATCGCTCTAGCAGATGTAATTTATCTATAAAGGACATCCCTTGCGTTTGTTCTTCTGTCAGCTCCAAATAATCCGGCAATACCTTAGTTGCCATAGTGTCTTGCGTAAGTGAAAAACGAAAAATGAGTGCATCACAGTCAACTTTTTGATGCATAGTCATGTCTTCCATTATCTTGGCAGTAAACGGCAAAACACTCCGTAACTCATCAAGTAAAAAATGTATCAGATCAAGATGTTTTTCTACAGTCTGAATATGTTCTTGCATAACTCTTAGATCTGTTTTTTTTCTATTCATATCAGCATCACTCCTTCTTCTTTTGCGCTCTCATAAATAAGCAATTCAAAATCGCTTTCTAGTACATTCACCACCACATCAATTTTTTGCTCACCAATCCGCCTCCACAAATCTCCCCTAAAATTCATTTTTTTCGACACCGCCTCTGACTGAGAAAGATATGTTTCCACATAAAGATCTATGTCCCCACCACGTTTTTCAAGATCCACTCGAGAACCAAATAACCACAGATGATCATCTTTTCCAAAATACTGTTTAAATGATTCGATAATGTGATCGACATCCGAATCTCGCAATCTCACTTTTTTCCGCATTACATTCTCCTTTCACACATCACCCCACTCAACTTCTTCTTGCGCGATAGATTGTTCTTACACAGAGATAGACGTGTGTTAGTAAAAACCTGCACAAGAATGCTGCGCACATTCCATTAACAATATTCATACTGGCTAGTGCTTGCACCACACCACTGGTGAATCGATAGATATAAAAACTGATAATCATAACTACTGTAGCAAAATTGCCAACGAGCAATAGTACACTACCAGTTTCTGGATTGAGTATTTTTACTTTATTTCGTGCAATAAAAAACCAAACTACCAATTCCAACATCACTGCCAATCCCACACAAATAGGTGACATTAACAATCCATAGTCCTGATAAAGCAAAACCAGTGACACTGCTGAAAGCACAAAGGACACTGCATTAATCCCTGTCAACCGATGCGTCTTTTTAAACTGGTCTAAGCTCAAAGCTATGACAAGCATTGCTCCACTAAAAACAAGCAAAATAAAGGGACCATTCTCAACTTGTATCTCTCCTGAAAAGGATTTCACTAAAACAACTGCCCAAAACGCACATGAAGTCATCAAAAGCGGCATAAACCAAGTTTTTGTACTTATTCCCTCAAATGTTGCCATAAACGAATAGAGCAATAGACCAGCTACGCAAAAGGGCGCACCTAATAGTATTTCAATAAGAGTCATTATTCTTCCTCATTCACTTCAACGGTAATTTCTAACATTTTCTTTTTTCTTGCCAGCCATAATTTTCTCAAGCACAAACCTATTCGTACAAGAAAAGTCGGCCCTACAAGACTTAAAGTCATTATATTGTTGGTATAGCCAACGCCAACTAAGAGCTGTCCCGTAGTCCATGTCCTTATCGTTAGCTGAATACAGGCTTCAATAAGAATAGCAACCAGTGTGATCATGCCTGGCAATAAGAGTATCTCCGATTCAAAGCTCATAATTTTCAAGTCGCTCTTATTAAAAACAAACCAAAACCAACACTCAAGCCAAAGACCTATCAGCAAAGCAACGCCAGAAGAAACGGTAAACCCGCACCATGCGTACAACGAAAGAATCAATCCAAGAGAAAGTAACAAAGGAAAGAGTAAGAATCCCCATAATCCATAGGTTTTCTTAAACGCTTGTGCACACACCCCCAAAAGAACCATTTCTAAAACGATTATGCCAAAATAAGCATTAGGAAGATAAAAATTACCAAAACCAATCTTCATAATAAAAAGGTAAGTCAATGTTGCAACACAAGAACCCACATACGATGCAACCCAATAACTCGTAACTTTTTTCGTTGTATTATCTACACTTTTGGTAAAAGTCCATAACAAGACACCCCACACCCAAAAAGGTACTACTTCAAAAATATCCACCTATCACTCCCTCTTATAATTAAAATTTATTGATCTTTTAATTATAACAAAAAACGGATATCCCTTCTAGCTGGTAAATTTCAGAGAAGGCAACCGATCTATCACTGCTTGATAAGCTAAAGCTTGTTAATAAAAATAACGCTACCTCAAAGGAGTTCTCATGGACAATCGAAAAGAGCTTTCACGCTTAACATCCGATATTCCAAAACAGTATCACTTAAAAATAAAATCAATCGCACTTCTTACTGGCAAAACAATACGTGAAGTACTTATGGATGCTATCGATGCTATCGACATTGAATGCATCACAAGTGCTCATCTACCAAATAAAGAAACACGCAAAGTGCTTGATGAAATTAAAGAAGAAAAAAATATACTACGCAACAACGATACTGATAAGATCACCAAAAAATTTGGGCTCTAGGCATGCTAAATCGGGTTTACCAGACAAAGTTTGTTAAAGATCTAGAACGAGCAAAAAGACTCTGATTTATTTTAAAAATGCTCATTTTGCGCTATACTTGCTCCTTTACGAGGTACAAAAATGCTTATTGGCATGAATGAATTTATTTTTTTAGCACAGAGTCTGTTAGTTGCTTTTTTTGCACTAGGGGCGATTTTTTTTGGATTAGGTGGATTAACCTCACTGGTAACCCTGTGCGCCCTGTTAAGTAATGTCTTTGTTCGCAAACAAACAACGCTTTTTGGGCTTGATGTAGTTACCTGCGATGCGCTCGCTATAGGTTCTGACCTTGCTATCCATTTAATTTATGAATATTACGGGAAAAAAGAAGCTCAACGCGCAATCTCATTATGCTTGTATCTCACGCTGTTTTTTCTTGTGATGGCGCAACTGTTTTTATGGTACCAACCGAATATCTATGACGTCACGCAAGCTGAGTATGTTGCTGTTCTTGCCCCACTTCCTTGGATTATGGGAACTTCATGCCTTGTTGCACTAGTTACCAAGATACTCAATCTTTCTTTGTATCATATGTTTTCTACCTGGTGGCCAAACAGACGTTTTTTTACCAAAACCATTCTTGCTTTAACCATTAGCCAACTGTTCGATACTATTGCTTTCACCCTCATTGCACTTTCTGGAACGGTTCACTCGGTAGTCCAGATTATTGTGTTTTGCTACACCATCAAATGTATTGTCATTTTCTCTGGCATTCCCCTTGTTACCTTTTGTCGAAAATTTTTGCCCTTTAAACCGTATAATGACTCTTTTACTGCTCCTGGATCCCCGACGCCTGGCTGGGGACGACGAAAATGACCTCTCCTTTTTCTTTTGAACTTATCTATCAATCAAAAAAATCCCGTGCACGCGTAGGTAGAATCCATACGCCCCATGGGATTATCGATACTCCCAACTTTGTTCCTGTTGGAACTAACGCAACGCTCAAAGCGGTTGATAGTGCCTACACTGATAAACTGGGTATTCAACTTATGTTTTGTAATACCTATCATCTGATTTTGCACCCAGGAACTGAACTTATTAAAAACGCTGGTGGTCTTCACAAATTTATGAATCGAACGCAACCATTGATTACTGATTCGGGTGGCTTTCAAGTATTTAGCTTGATGTATGGAACGGTAAATGAAGAACTAAAAAGCAAGGGCAAAAAACAGCAATCGAATTCTGTTTTAAAAATTAATGAAGAAGGAGTTCTTTTTCGATCATATCGTGACGGAAATCAAATTCTTCTGACCCCTGAATCATCAGTGCTGGCACAAAAAGATTTAGGGGCTGATATTATAATCCCCCTTGATGAGCTACCTCCTTACCACGTTGATAAACGAGCTCTTATTAATTCATTTGAACGTACCCATCGTTGGGAAAAACGCTCACTCGATGAACATATGAAAAATGAAAACAATCAAACTATGTACTCCGTTATCCACGGTGGCGTTGATCCAGAGTTGCGTAAAAAAAGCTGCGAATTTGCAGCGAACTTACCTTTTGGGGGTTATGCAATTGGGGGATCGTTAGGAAAAACTCATAATGAAATGTTTGCGATGCTCGAAAAAATGATGCCTTATCTTCCAACTGATAAACCGAATCACTTACTTGGTATTGGAGACCTTGCTTCACTTGAACCATGCATTAAGCTTGGTATTGATACGATGGATTCTTCCCATCCAACCCG
>CANNBR010000036.1 GCA_947502805.1 bacterium | reverse complement strand
AGTGTACCCATGCGTTACAATCTCTTTCATACAAGGCGAACCTTCCAGAACCATGCTGGTCAGTAATGAACTTTGGAACCATCCACGATGTTGATCGATACCTTCCAAGTACATGTCTGCTGGGTACGCGAGTGCCTTATTTTGAGAAAGAACTGCGTAATGGCTTACTCCAGAATCAAACCAGACATCTAAAATAGCTTGTTCTTTTTTAAAGGTACCTGCACCGCAATCGAAACATTTCATCCCCGGTTCAACTAACTCAGCAAGTGACACTCTATCCCAATATTCAATACCGTCTTGAGCAATCCCTGCTATTACTTTTTCAAGCATTTTTGGCTGCACCACTTCTTTATCGCATTCAGTACAAAGCAAGGCCACAATCGGAGTTCCCCAGGTACGTTGACGAGATAAACACCATTCAAGGCGCCCACCAACTGAAGCACGCAAATGATTGCGCATCGCTTCTGGAAGCATTTTTAAGGTCTCTACCGCAGCTAATGATTTTTGTTGTAATCCATTGTGATCTAACTCGCAAAACCACTGCCGTGTTGCTCTAAAAATAAGTCCATTTCTACAACGCCAACAATGTGGATACGCATGATTAATGGATGTTTTATAAATCAATCGTTTGCGCTCTTGCAGTTTAGTCATCACCCAACCAAGTGCATCCTTAATGGACATGCCTTCAAGTTCTTTGGGCTCGATACCTTCAGTGTATTTACCATCAGGACTTACAGGAGAAAACACTTCAAGACCGTTTTTTAAACCAACTTCATAATCTTCAGGTCCACAACCAGGCGCACAATGCACACAAGCAGTACCATCATCAAGCCCAACAAATTGTACATCAGCACAAACTGGTACTTGTAAATTTTCTATAAAAGGATGGTGAGCTTTAAGCCCGGCAAGCTCTTGCGCTTTACAGGTTGCTAAAACTTCTTTTGGAATATTCAGCATTGTGCAGATTTTATCAGCAAGGGCAGAAGCAACCACCATTGCCTGACTATTAATATTCAAAACCGAGTAATCAGCGTTCGCTTTTAAAAACACTGCGCGATTTAAAGGCAAGGTCCATGGAGTGGTTGTCCATACCAATAGGCTTACTTCCTGATTCAAATCTTTAAATGGATGGGAGACTAAGGGGAATTGAACATAAATCGAAGGATCTTTACGATCGTAGCGTTCAATTTCAGCAGCAGCCAAAACAGTCTGACACTCAGCACACCAGGCTACTGTCTTATTTTTTCGAGAAATATAACCGCCCGCTACAAACTTCCCAAACGCTTCAACCGTTGCAGCTTCATAACTAGGAGCCATCGTTTCATACGGATGATTCCAATCCATAACTACACCAAGGCGCTTAAACTCTTCTTTTTGTACCCCAATCCAATGACCCGCATAAGCACGGCATTCTTTTTTAAGTTCTGCCCCTTTAAGCTCAGGGTGAAGCGCGGTAACACGTAATTCAATAGGAAGCCCATGGCAATCCCAACCTGGAGTGACCGGTACATGCTTACCAGTCATACGTTGAAACTTGGTAACCATATCTTTAAGAATTTTATTATAGGCGGTACCTAAATGAATGTTTGCATTGGCGTACGGAGGACCATCATGCAAAATAAATTTTGCAGCACCTTCATTTTTTACAAAAGCTTTATCATAGAGCTTTTCTTGTTCCCAACGACTAATAAGGGCAATGTCATCAATTGCAGCATTCGGACGAATCGGAAAATCGGTTTGAGGCAAATTAAGCGTGTCTTTGTACTGCACTATTCCACTGGTCTGGTCTTTTATTTCCGCCATAGAAAGCCCTTTATTAACGATAAGAATTGAACCTTTTTTTCTTTATAGAGAAACCGATTATACTCCTTTACCCCAATTTCTCAATCAAAAAAATGAAGCAAAGCAATGACTGCAAGCTCATTTAAAGCAGATTTTTTAATTCTGCGCTAAGCTCCCTGATTTCGCCTTGAAACATTTCTCTGCTAGTATTTATTCTCTTAAACTACCTTCGCCAATTGACACTCTTTATTTATCTGATATAATTTCTATTAGTGTATTTTAAATATGGAGAATAGTATGAAGAAAAAAATAACCCTATGTATGATTTTATTAAGCTCAATCCTACATTCTACTCATGCAGCACAGGCACCCTTAGAAGCCGATAAAATTAAACATTTCATAAACCAGGAAACTAATAGGCTTCAAATTGCCCCTTCTTTATCAAGCACAGTAGAACATTCATCTGCGGCTGGATTAAAAGCCTTGATTGCATCACAAGAAAAAGAACTGCAAGCCGTTACGGTGGGATTAGAAGCCTTGATTGCATCTGCCGCTGGATTAAAAGCCTTGATTGCATCTGCCCCGGGATTAGAAGCCGCCTTGATTGCATCACAAGAATTTGTTGCTGTTTCAAAAGAACTGCAAGCCGCTACAGCTACTGCAAAAGCTCAAAAAGATAATCCAGTCAAAGCAAGTTGGGGATTATTTCAACCAACAGATCAAGACGCCAAAACCCTGCATCAAATAAATTCTTATTTAAGTTCGCATAATTACATTGCCTTGAAAGAAATGTTACCAAAAATAAGTCATCTACAACTTGCGTATACTATTCTCTCTATGAATATTTTTGTTAGTAATCCTGACCTTTTAAGTGAAACCGAAATAAAAGATTTATTAAGATCTGCGAGTTTTTTTGCAGATTCAAAACATACTCCTATTGATGAAAAAAAATATCTTGGCGACAGCCTTATCTATATTTCTTCAGAGAAAAAGATGCCATTACCGCTTGCTATCGCAAGCAGGGAATGACACAATAGACCATCAATACTTGATAGCACAAATAAAGTTTTTAAATCATAAGGGCTTCAATGACTCATAAACTGTATCAAGGAAAAAAAGTTGGCATCTGGGGTTTTGGCAAAACAGGACAAAGCATTCTTACCTTTGTTGCACCTCATGCTGAAAAAGTTACTGTTTTTGAATCAGCCCCCCTTTCTGAAGCACACCTTCTCCTGTTAAAAAAAAATAATGCTTTGCTTGTTCCTGAAGGATACCTTGACCAATTTTTTGAACTAAACGACATCATCATTCCAAGCCCAGGAATTGACCTCAGACCATATGCACAATGGTCAGAAAAATTTGTCAGTGAACTTGATATTTTTGCAGCACACGTCACCATTAAAACAATCGCAATTACTGGGTCAGTTGGAAAAACATCTACTGTCACCCTGCTTACCGAACTCCTTAATCGTTGCGGCATTAAAGCGATTGCCGGTGGCAATATTGGCACTCCAATGCTTAACCTCATTGAACACCAAAATAACTATCACGTTATTGTTCTTGAGCTTTCGAGCTTTCAACTTGAGCTCTCTCATACCTTTGCCCCATCTATTGCGGCAATCACCAACCTGTTCCCTAATCACCTTGACCGTCATGGAGACCTTGCAGACTACGCACAGGCAAAAGGGCAATTATTATTACACCAACAAGAAGATGATTGGGCTATCATCCCTTTTGAATTTCTTGAAGCTTTTATTCCCTTTACCGCCCATCAAAAAGTGCTCTGGCTTGCTGATGATATCTATCTAGATATCATTTCGCCTCAATTATTAGACATTACTTTTGCACAAAACTGGCAGCTCATTTTTGCGATACTTGAACACTATGATATTGAACCCGAAGCAGCACTCGCTCACTGCAACACCCTCACTATTCCTGAACATCGTTTTGAACGAGTAGGCACTCATAATGGAATCACTTTTTACAATGACTCAAAAGCTACCATTGCTGAATCAATGCTTGAATCTGTTGCTCGCCTTAAAAATCAACCGATTATTTTATTTTTAGGTGGACTTGATAAAGGAGTCGACCGCACTCCTTCAATTGCCCAACTACCGAAAAATGTAATTCATGTTTTTTGTTTTGGAAGAGAAGCAGAAGCTATTCACACTTTATGCGCAAAAAATGGATTACAAAGCAGCTCGCATATAACTTTAGAATCTGCCTGGGAAGAATGTAAAAAACTTGCCCAAGCAGAAGATGCTATTTTATTCTCCCCTGCTGGAGCAAGTTATGATCTTTTTAAAAATTATGAAGAACGAGGAACTGTTTTCAAAAAACTTGTACAAGAATTTTGTACTGAATCAAAAGATTAAGCAGAAATATCTTTAGAGTTTATCCGAATTAATTGACCCAGAGGTCGCCATCCAACTTCGTTAAAACTACGTCGTGATCTTTGAGGCTAAGGCGGGCATAGACTGGATCCCCAACGCTCACTTTGTATCGCTGGGGACGACGTCGTATGCAAGTTAATGAACTTCTATAGGGACGACATTGATTTTTTCTATCTCAATTATTGCATTCTTAACTGCTTCTTTCTTAGCTGATTCTTCTTCGACAGATTCTTCTGCTGAGGCGATAACACCTATTTCTTTCAACAGTTCTTCATCAGCAAGAATAAACGAAATATCTGCTATTGAATAAGAACAAACTCCTTGAAAAACAGTTAATAAAAAAAGAGTCCCTATTATTTTTTTCATCTTTTATTCCTCTCAGTAAATACGAATTTTGACTAGCTTAAACATTTTTTTGCTAAGATAAAAATCTCTATCTTACGATCATAATCCTACAATTAAATCAATTAGATCCTCCTTTGCCAAAGCTTCGGAGGACATCGATCCAAAAGACGGATCTCGAAGGAGTTTTTGTGAACGCTAATCGCACCACCATAAAAAGTGATCTCTCAACACTTCTGGGCATTGTAACCGCCCTGGTAATAATCGGACTTTTATTTGTTTATTCTTCTAGCTCAATTTACGCAGCCCACCAAAATGGATCCGCCCATTACTTTTTACAAAAACAGATCATTGGGGTAGTGCTCGGGCTTATCGCATTTTTTATTGCACGCAAACTATCACTTGAATTTGTGTACGCATGCACCCCACTCTTTTTTTTCGGGTCATGGTTTTTAACTGCACTTACTCTTATTCCACAGATTGCTCATCGCATTCATGGATCAAGCCGCTGGCTTGCCATTGGAGGCTTTTCGTTCCAGCCTAGCGAACTGCTTAAAATTGCATTCATCATGTACCTTGCACGCTTTCTTTCCAAACGAGAAAATAAACCGTTCACTTTCAAATCCGCCTACCTTCCTTTTTTAATCATGACCTGCATGACCGGTGGGATACTGCTTTGCCAACCAGACTTTGGACTAGCAACAACTTTAGTAACCACTGCGGGATTTCTTTTATTTATTGCAGGGTTCCCGATTATGCATTTGGCACTTGCAGGAGGAGCACTCATTCCCTTACTTGGGCTTTTGATTTACACACAACCATATCGAGTTAAACGAATTTTAACCTTTCTTGATCCATGGAAAGACCCACAAGGCTCCGGGTTCCAGATTATTCAATCTCTTATTGCAATTGGTTCAGGAAGTTGGTGGGGAAGTGGCATTTCCCATTCAAAACAAAAGTTCTTTTACTTACCAATGCAACACACCGATTTTATTTTTTCGATTATCGCAGAAGAAACAGGATTTATTGGAAGCAGTATCATTATTTTTCTCTATGCACTATTCACTTACTTTGGCATGAAAATTGCCTGGCAACTTAAAAATAGTTTCGCCATTATTACAACGCTTGGTTTTGTAATTCTTACTTCACTGCAAGCACTCATTAATATTTTTGTAGTTACCGGATTACTGCCAACCAAAGGTATTGGATTACCCTTTATTAGTTATGGAAACTCATCACTGGTTTGTTTTTTATGCATGATGGGAATTATTGCTCATTTTGTTGATAGAAATTAATCACAAAAAAAGAGCCCCGTAAGGCCCTTTAATTTTATTTTATGTACTGAGACATTTTTTACTTATGGATTATAAGGTAACGCTTTAATTTGAGCACTTAGCTAACCACTCACTGCTCCATTGCTTAATATCATTCTTCTTAAGCTGAGCCCTAAGCTTTTGAGCTTTACGCTGTTCATCATTCTCATATCTACTTTTATCTAGCGCGCGCTGATAATCCATAATAAATTTCTCAGTCTTATGAATATCTTTCTGTCTCTGAGCCTCATGAATACTTTTTTCATAAACCTTCAACGATTTCGCATCTTTATGCGCCTGATCCTCATAAAAACAAAACCATCCATAAGCCTCTTTCACACGACTTAAAATCTCTTGTACCATCGGTAAATGCTCTTCTTTAATATCTGCAACTCTGCCTTCACCCATCGATAAAGTCCTTGTTGCTGGATTATAAAAAGCACATTTATCGGAAATATCTCGCTCGCCTTTATAGTCACTCACGCCATTAAGAAAAGGGAATTCCCTCAATTCCTGCAATTTAGGATCCTGCTGCTGAGCAGAAAAAAGAGACTGCGACAAAATACAGTTTAAAAGACATATAAAAATAATTTTTTTGTTCATAATAACTTTCACCATTAAAAAGAAGTTCGTAAAGAAGAAGCCTAAATACAAGCTCATCTCTACTAGAATATAAAAATAGCCATAGTAAGTCAAAATCTCTACATCACTCTCATGCTAGGTGCACAAAAAAGGGGAGCTGCAACGGCTCCCCCTATTTTTTAGAACAAATTATGCATCTAAATTAACTAGCTCTTTAAAAGAGCATTGTTTGCTGATTATCATCATCATCATTTGATGCATCGAAATAGACCATGTCATCATCTTTAACCAGATCCGCTACTGGAGACACATCTCGTTGAGAATCATCTCGCTGAGACACATCTTGTTGAGAATCATCATCTTCGTAATCAGCTCCTTCAAAACTCATAAAGTCAGAATCATCTTCTGATCCATCAGCCTTTAGTTTTGGTTTGCGAGCAGATTTTACTGTTTCTGGTGTATCGGTAGTTTCATCAGATGATGCTGCTTGTTGTTCATCAGTTATCGGTTCTACCGGCCCACCTTCTTCGCCATCTAAACTAGAGCCTTCTTCTTCAAAAGCTGCTATCGAAGCTAAACGACGGCCACTATCAAGACGAATAAGACGAACCCCTTTTGCCTGACGACCCATAGTGCGTACTTCTTTTGGTAATAAGTGGATGATTTTACCATTGTCATCAATTAACAAGATGTGTGATTCTTCGCTGACAATAACTAAACCGACTACATCACCATTGCGTCGATCGGTAGGAATGGTTCGCACCCCTTGACCGCCACGGTGAGCAACTCGGAAGTCCCCAACGCGCGTACGTTTTCCATACCCTTGCTGAGTTGCGAATAACAAGTTTTTTTCTTCGTCATCGATAATTTCCATACCAACAACGTAATCGTCTTCACGCATACGGATACCAATAACACCCGCTGCTTGACGGCCCATAACACGTACTTCTTCTTCCTTGAAGCGGATACCTTGTCCATGAGCAGTTGCAAGCACGATATCATCGGCACCAGAACTAACGCCACAGAAGGCAAGTGCATCATCTTCACGAAGACCAACAGCACGGATACCAGAAACACGGATCTTAGCAAACTCTTGAGCATCAGTTTTCTTGATGATCCCTTTTTTGCTGACCATAACAATATTTTTATTTTCCATACCACGCATACAAAGGAGCTTAACCACATGTTCACCCTCTACCAATGGCAAGAGGTTAACAATGGCGCGGCCTTTAGAAGTACGTGACCCTTCAGCAACTTCATACACACGCATGCTGTACACACGGCCAAGGCTAGTGAAGAACAAAAGTTCGTCATGATTTTTTGCAACGAAAATGTCTTTTACTAAATCATCAAAGTCATCAAGTTTTTGCATACCCATTTTGCCCTTACCACCACGGTGCTGAACACTGTAAATGTTCAATGGGACGCGCTTGACGTATCCCTTGCTGGTTAAGGTAACAACAACTTCTTCATCAGGAATAAGATCTTCAGCAGTCAACGATTCAAAGCTGTCTTCGATTTTTGTGCGACGCGGGTTATCATAATTTTCTTTGATACTGATCAGTTCCACTTCGATTTCTTTTTTAAGAACAGAGCGATCATCAATAACCGATTGTAAGTAAGTAGTGCGTATGCGGGATTCTGCAATTTCGTTATGAATCTTTTCTTGTTCCATTCCAGTCAAGCGCTGCAAACGCATTTCAAGAATCGCTTTAGCTTGTTCTGGAGTAAATTTGTATGCTTTTTCAAG
>CANNBR010000035.1 GCA_947502805.1 bacterium | reverse complement strand
TTATTTTTTTTACAGATAAAAAATCAAAAACAGTAAAGTCCATCATAGCTACCACCGTTTCTGTTGTAAATATTTTCTTCAGCCGTCATGCAGATTAGACTGGATCCCCAACGCTCACTCCGTATTACTGGGGACGACGTCTTGTGGAGCCGTCATGCAGATTAGACTGGATCCCCAACGCTCACTCCGTATTGCTGGGGACGACGTCAATAAAGAAATCAAGTCTATATATTTATAAAGCAATCGAAAAGGCCTTGCTAATCGATCTATTGATTAAATATCAAAAATAACGAATGTTTTTTAGTTTTTAATCTAAATGCATGACAATGCTTAAAAAAATGTAACTAAAAGGACTATTTATTTTAAGGCCTTAAAAGTGCCTATAGGAGCAGATTTTAAGTTGTAGATTAAAAAGGAAAGGAATATAAAAAAGGTAAAACGTATAAAAACACAAGAACCAACAAGTATAAAAAATGGTAATTTACACAAAAATAATAAATAGCATGCAAGGCAGGTAATAACATTTCCAAGAGCTAAAAGTTTAACGCGTTCGTGCATAAGAAAAAATTTTTCATACAAGATAAACATGCTCTCAAGGAGGTGAATGAGAAAAAAGAAAATTATAACAGTCCACGTAAGCTGTTCAAGTGAAACACATCCTAATGCTTGCGCGCAGGCCTGCCCTTTAAAAAAAACAAAAAGACCTAAAACAGTAGTAAGCGTACAGAAAAGGTAGAGAACTAAAACCAATGCTCGATAATGAAAAACAAATGAAAATTGTTTTACTCGACTAAAGAGAGCCTCAGCTGGAGAGAGGGCAATTTTTTGAAAGAATGATGTGCATGCATGAGTTATATAATTTGCAAAGGTTAAAACTCCAGCTTCTTGGAATCCTCCATGTAAAGCAAAAAGTGGTATTAAAAAATTACTAGAAAAAAATGCTCGACTCACTTGATTTACCAACACCGACAGGCGAATAATTAAAAAAGTTTTAGCAGAGGGAAGTGCAATAAAACAGGAAGGCAAAGCAAGTGACTGATAATAATGAGAGAGCGTTCTTGCACATAAAAAACAAAAAATAATCGAATACAAGATGAATGGTAGAAAAAAAAGTTCTACGGAAAAAGGAAGCCCTAACCAGCGACATCCCCATACGGTTAAAACATATAAAATTATTTGAACAACTTCATAAAGAGCTGTGTAGCGATTATAAAAAGCAAGATATAAAAGATGCTTTAAAATTTTTTTTATTCCTTCAACTACAATAAATGTTGTTAATAAAAAAAGAGTAACTGAAGACAATTCAAAAAAAGGATGTGTATTAATTATCACGATCCAAAGAAAATAAGCACCTATAATCATACCGATTAACTGCGGTCCAACATATTTTAGAAGAAATGTTTTAAAGGATTTTTTATCCGAAATAAATTTTTTAAAAAAGGGAAGCAGTCCCCCATCAAAGCCAGAAACCAACAAAGTAACTGCAACATAACAAGCGGAAAAAAGTATCCCTACTTTTCCATAGAGCGCTCGGTCGCAATATAAAAACAGTCCAATTTGATGAAGAACAAAAATAAATTGATAGCCAAGCGATTCAAAAGTATTCCACTTTACCGCTGAAAAAAATCGTTTTTTATAGCTTTTAAAAAACTGCTCTTCAGTTTGTTTACCCGGCGTATCGCAACTTGGTAGGTTAGGGACATCTTTTTGCATGGATTGGTCCTCGGTTTTAAAAAAGGAGTTACTGTGTACAAATCTGAGTATACCATCACACAAACACCTTTCAACCGTACCGCTAAACACCATTCATTCAAGAGCGCCTTTAAACAAGCGCTCACCGTAGCCGAAAAGAGTCGGATGTGAAAAATTGTTTAATTATGATATATTTCTCCATGCATGAGCGCTGCTCAAATCTTGGTAGAGGTATCTCTGAGAAAGGGATCCCATATGTTCTCGCTCAACGATAAAGTAGTATATCCAGGACACGGAGTCGCGTCGATTTGTCGCGTGTTCGAAAGAAACATTGGCGCTCAGTCAATGGTTTTTTATGAGTTAAAGTTTCAAAACAAAGACATGACCATCATGATCCCTAAAGATAAGATAGAAGAAGTTGGAGTGCGTACCCTTAGTTCAAGCACCTCGATCTCTACTATGTTGGAAACATTAGGGCAGCCTGCACGGCAGATAAAGTCTCTTGAATCTGGTGCAAGCAACTGGAATAAAAGGAATAAAGATTATCAATCAAAGTTACGTACAGGATCTTTAAAGGATATCTCTGATATTTATCGCGATCTTAAACATATTTCTCAGCACAAAGAACTTTCCTTTGGTGAAAAAAGTCTCCTCTTAAAAACAGAAGGCTTACTCGTTGAAGAAATTTCTGCGTCTGAACGTCTCGATGAAGATAAGGCAATTGAACGTTTACGTTCTTATCTTGTTCCTTCAATAATGATGGGTTCTCCAAAGGCACCTTCGTTTGAACGATAGTTTTTAAAGATTGTCTACGGTAGTAAAAAAATAAGCTGTTGGTTTTCCAGCGGCTTATTTTCTTTACTCATCATCTTCATGGTAATGCTAGAATGTAACAAGAAAAAGTCCTGTAATTGCAAGCTTGTGTGGGTAGAGTAAGCTCGCAATGATAGTATGTACAACTGCCAAAACCAGTCGCCTGATTTGAACGAAATGCAACATGCCTGTACACTATTCACTATCATTATATCAGTTGTTTTACTTCGGGGCAGGTATGTATGCATAAACAAAAATCTATCATCTTTATCTATGGGCCTACCGCTGTAGGAAAGTCAGATTATGCTGTTGCGCTAGCAGATGTTGCACCAATAGAAATCGTCAATTGTGATGTTGGGCAGCTTTATACGCCCCTTTCTATTGGAACAGCAAAACCTGATTGGAAAAATGAAAAAATTACCCATCATCTTTTTGATGTTCTTGATGAACCACGTGACTACACTGTCGTGGAATATAAAAAAGCTTTGCTTGCCGTCTGTAAAGAAATCTGGGCAAGAGGGGCGATACCGGTAGTTGTGGGAGGTTCAGGGTTTTACATAAAATCCTTGTTTTTTCCCCCATCAAAAGAAACTGCTTCCATTACAGGTACCGATGAAAAATTCAAAAACAAAACAACCGAAGATTTGTGGGAGCAACTAGTGGCTGCTGACCCTGAACGGGCGCAAGTGCTTCATCCCAATGATCGTTATCGCATTGAACGCGCACTTACTCTTGCTTCATTACAAAGGTCGATAGCTTCATTGCAGCCTACGTATGAAGGGTTAGGAGTGCCTTGTCTTCTTTTATGCCTTTCTCGAGATAGAGAGAATTTGTATCAACGCATTAATGAACGAACAGCAAAAATGGTACAAAGTGGATGGATTGAAGAAGTTGCAGATTTACAAAAAAGTTCTTGGGCACCTTTCTTAAAACGTAAAAAACTAATAGGCTATGACGTTATACTGAATGCTCTTGAGTATTCAGAAGACTATCAAACAGTAGTACAAGTCATCGCGCAAAAAACACGCCACTACGCAAAGCGACAAATGACCTTCTGGCGAATGTTAGAAAAGTCCCTTGCCCCGCATGTACATACACCTAGTGAGGTCAAAGAAGTACCAATTACCGATACGCAGGAATCTCTTGCTGCTTTCAAAAAAAGAGTAGCTGAGTTTCTTAAAAACGTGGAAGGGAGCAATGCATGAAAAAATGGTTAACAAAATTACAAAATTCTCTTGGCATTCTTACAAAGCATGAGGATCATCGTGTCGGACTTTTTATCCCTAATCGCCAAGTAAGCTGGATTATTTCAGGCGCTCTCATTTTTGGATTTTTATGCTTTATTCTTGGCTATTTTTGGGGACATAGAAGAGCGCTTCAACGGTTCGTTGCAAAAATAGAAGAAGAATCATTTGCTGATCGTATTAGCTATGCCCTTTACACAATGAATGATCGCGACAGTAGTGAATTCGAACAAGAAGACGCTAATGAAACAAATAGTTCAGAAGATACTAATGGATCAGATGACCAAGAAGAAATTATAGAGATAGAAGAACCAACTACTGTTGAACCATCAAAGACCGCTCTTAATGAAGAGAAAAAACAAGTTGAAAAACTAATTGCAGAAGTTGCCATTCAACTAAAATCTACTACAGTGTTTGTTGCTCCTCTTGCAGGGTTTGGTACACTATCTGCTGCAACTGAGTTTATAGATCGAGTAAAAATCTTAGACCCTCAAGCAACAGTGCAAAAACGAAGCAGTAAAACACAAAAAGGTCGCACTGTTACCTGGTACCAAGCAGTAACAGGGGAATATGAAAAAAAAGAGGACTTGCAAAAAATAGCGGGCATCATACAAAAAAAAGAACACATTAAAAAAGTAGAGATTATCGAAAAAAGAAAGGGTTAACAGCCATGGCAATCATTATATCAATGAGAAAATTCATAAAAGGAACAGCGGGTAGAATTTTCATGGGGATTTTATTTCTGACTATGTTCGGAGGTATTGGGCTTTCAGGGATACTTTTTAAATACTTCAAAGGAAATAGTTTTGAAGGTATAGCGATGGTCAATGGGGTAGAAATATCTCGTCAATTATTCCAACGCGCTGTTGCTCAAGAAGACCGTCAAATTTCTCAAATTCGTCAGCAGTATGGTAAAAATGCTGATCTTTATATGAAGGCTATGGGCATGAACCCAAACCCTCAAATAAATGCAGCCAACCGTTTAATTCATGCTGAGCTTGTTGATCAATTTGCACATAACATGAATATTAACATTGCGCATGGATACTTAGAAGCACGCCTTGCTGACCCTCGATTTTTAATGCAAGAGGTAGGCGAAACTCTTCCTCAAGAAGTATTTACCCCACAAGGCAAACTTGATATTTATGCTGCTCTTGAATATTTAAAAGGAACTGGCCAAATGCCTGCCGTTGAAAGGCAACTCGAAGAAAATCTAAAAAAACAATTTGCAGTTCTTATGCTTCAGTCAGCTTTTTTTGTTCCTTCTTATATGATCAAAGCTTTGTACACCGAACAAAAATTAGCTAAAAAGTTTTCTTACCAAACATTTTCACTTGATACTTTTTTAGCCAGTGAAAAAACAAAAGGTGCAACGGACGAACAATTAAAATCTTTTTTTAATGAACAAAACAAACTAGCAAAGCGCTATTGGGCTCCAGAAACACGTACAGCTGCTCTTTGGACTTTTTTGCCAGAAGATTTTGGAGTAACTGTTGAAAAAAGCGAACTTGATGCTTATTACGGTAAAAATAAATCAACTCGTTTTGTAAAAGATCCGCTACACATAAAAGTACGCGAAATTGTTTTTGATGACGTTGCTGGAAAAGGGCTCAAAACTTTAGCGCAAGAAGCAACAACGGTACGTGGCCAATTAACAGAAGATCCAGCTGCTTTTGAAAAACTAGCAAAAGAATATTCTTCGAATAAAAAAACAGCAAACAATGGCGGACTTGTTGATTTCTTTAAACGCGGTACGCATGAAAAAGAATATGAAAAAGCAGCTTTCAAATTAAAAGAAGATGGTGAAATTTCTTCTGTAGTTCAAGTTGAAAAAGGATTTGTAATCTTACAACGCGTTGCGCGCAAAGATGCTACTTTTGAAACATTCGATGCAGTGAAAAGCACTATTGAAAAAACCTTGCTTGAACAAAAATTCAAGTCAGAGTTTACTAGACAAGCGAATCAGTTATCTCGCCAGGAAAATCCTCAAGAAGCTCGTGATGCTTTTGTTTCTGCTCATCATGGTGCAAAAACAACTATGAATAATGTAAAAAGAGACTCTCAAGACCTTATCGAACAACGCTTATTTGCTTTGCGAAACGAAGGAGACTTTAATGCTTTCGTTATGAATGGCAAAGGGATTATTGTTCAACTAGAAGCAAGAACAAAAACTGAAGAAGCTCCTTTTGCTACGGTCAAAACAAAAGTTGTTGCTGATTTTTACGAAGCTCAAGCGACCAAAGCCCTTGAAGCAGCAGTTAGAGAAGCAAAAAACAATGTACTTAAAAATAAGGCTTTTTCTCCTGTTGATGGTGGAAAAATAAGCTCAACTCAACTGGTAAAAATGGACGATGAAAAGCAAATTAAAGAATTGGCAGAGCTAGGATTTACAGAAGAATGCTTTAGTCTTGATTGGAAAGGTGCAGTTCTTGCTTCATTTTCTCCTACAAAAGGGATCGTTATACGTCTCGATCAACTAGAAGAAATAGATGAAAATGAGTTTAAAGAGAAGAAATCAGAAATCTTAAAAATGGTTTTTGAGCGTAATAACGCAGTCTTTTCACAGGCCTTTATTGCGTCTTTGTTTAGAACTGCTACAATAAAAGTCAACAATTCAATATCCCCTGTGAAAGACTAGTTATGAAACCAAAGACACCGCAACATCCCTCTGACTCGACTGCTAAGCTAAAAGACAGCATGGAAAATGCTGAGCTATCGGCTAAACAGAAGGCTCTTGAAGTTACTTTTGCTCAAATTGATAAGCACTATGGAAAAGGGGCTGTTATGCTCCTTGGTGACTCTGCTGGAGCAAGTATTGAGGTGGTTTCTACTGGTTCGATTCTCCTTGACCAAGCTCTTGGAGTTGGTGGGTATCCAATGGGAAGAGTTATTGAAATTTATGGACCTGAAGCTTCTGGTAAAACTACTTTAGCTCTTCAGGCTATTGCTCAGTCACAAAGAAACGGTGGTATCTGTGCATTTATAGATGCTGAGCACGCACTTGATGCTGAACATGCTGGAAAATTAGGCATTAATATTAATGAGCTTATCATTTCTCAGCCAGATTATGGCGAACAGGCACTTGATATTGCAGAAATGCTTATTCGTTCAGGCGCTGTTGATATTGTCGTCATAGACTCTGTTGCGGCACTTGTTCCAAAAGCTGAACTTGAAGGGGACATGGGAGATACTCATGTTGGACTTCAAGCCCGTTTAATGTCTCAAGCATTAAGGAAATTGACTCCAATTGTGCATAAGTCAAAAACTATTTTGATCTTTATCAACCAGATCCGACACACTATTGGCGGTATGGCTTTTGCAAATAAAGAAACAACAACTGGTGGTAATGCTCTTAAGTTTTATGCTTCAGTTCGCCTTGATGTTCGCCGAATTGCAAGTTTGAAAAAAGACGAAGTACATATTGGTAATAGAGTTGCTATTAAAGTAGCTAAAAATAAAGTTTCGGCTCCATTTAGGCGCATTGAGGTTGATCTTCTTTTTAATGAAGGAATTTCACGTGAGCTTGATCTTTTAGATGCTGCAATTCTTTATGGAGTTGTTGCTCAATCCGGGTCATGGTTTGCCTACGAAGGAAACAAAATGGCTCAGGGGCGAGAACAAGCTCTTGCCTATTTAAAACAAGAAAAAGAGGTTGCGTTGGCAATTAGAGCGAAGGTTCAATCAGTCATTACAGCAGCACGCACAGCGCTCTAAATAACCAAAAGCAAAAGATGATAAACAGTTTTTAAAGGAAGTAATTCATTGAAAGAAAATACTACCAATAAAGTTGGCCAACAATTGGCCAATGAAGCAATACGAGCACCTCAGGTCCAGTTAATTACTGCTGATGGGACCAACATAGGTGTAATACCGAGACTTGATGCACTTGCGCAAGCACGTGAAGCTGGCCTTGATCTTGTGATGCTCTCAGAAAGCGGTGCTTATGATGTTCCAGTAGTAAAAATCATGGATCATGGAAAAGAACTGTACAAGACTAAGAAAAAGCAGACTGAAGCTAAGAAAAATCAAAAAATTATTCTCGTTAAAGAGATAAAAATTCGTCCAAAAATTGGTGACCATGATTATGAACGTAAGATCACGCAAGCGGTTGAGTTCTTAAAAGACGGTAATCGTCTAAAAATCACGGTCCAATTTCATGGACGAGAGGTTGCCTTTAAAGCAGAACAGGGCGGCCAATTGTTCGATAAAATAAACCGCAGTTTTATAGCAGAAGGATTGTCTGAACGCCTTGGCGAAGAAAAAGAATCTAATGCCGGTAAAACGTGGTCAAAAATGTTCTTTTTGAAGAAGTGATAGGTACACAATGCCAAAAATGAAAACAAACTCAGCAGCAAAAAAACGCTTTAAACGCGTTGGTAAAGACAAAATAAAACGTGCTAGTTCTTTAAGACGTCACATCTTAACAAAGAAATCACGCAAGAAAAAAAGACAATTACGTTTAGGTGGATACATTGCCGCTGTAGACGTAAAAAGAGTCTCTCTCTTACTCCCTTATTGGTAAATGGATAAAACATGACTAGAGTTAAACGCGGTATAGCTACCAAAAAACGTCATAAAAAATTACTTAAGCAAACTAAAGGTTACTGGGGACAACGCGGTAACATTTTTAGACGCGCTAAAGAAACCTTACTCCGTGCAATGGCTTATGCCTTTGTTGGAAGAAAGTTAAAAAAACGTACATCTCGTGCGCTTTTCATTACTCGTATTAATGCTGCTGCAAAAAGCTGC
>CANNBR010000034.1 GCA_947502805.1 bacterium | reverse complement strand
TCAGGAGTTAGGTATGTGCGCAGTATAGTTGAGATACCAGGAGAGCGCTCAGAGACCTTAAAAATTATTAATCATTTGCTTGGAACAAAAGCATCTTCATACCAAGAGCTTGCAGCTATTCTTTCTACTACAGAAAGAACGATTACTTTTAATGAGCCTGCAGATAAAGACTATGGTCTTATAAATGTAAAAATAAATGATGGAAAAAATAAGAGTGTAGTTTCTGGAATATGGGACTTTATGAAAGGGCACATTTCTTTTGTTTTTAATAAAGAGAATGAAGCTTCTATTGATATGATAACTAAAGCTGCAGAGTTAGATACTACTGTTGGCTCTCCAGGTACGCTTGTTAGGTTGATACCCGGATGGTTGCATAGGTCAATTACATGGAAGCAAAATCTTGATAATTCAGCTCAGAGTTCTGTTTCTGATATTGAAGAGATCTTGAAAAATAATAAAGTAACTGAAGTAGAACTTAATGAACTTTCAAAAGGATTAGCTGAAAAAAAATCTAATCTTCTTCATACTGCCATTGAAAAAAATAGAACTGATTTAGTTAAATATTTCTTAGATAAGGGCATTGACCCAAATACAGCTGATAGTAACGGAGAAACACCGCTGATGCTTGCTAGTAATCTAGATATTTTCAAAGCTTTACTTGATGCAGGAGCAAAAGTGAATGCTGTTGATAGTAATGGAGATACTGCCCTTCATAAAGCTTGTAGATCTTACAATACAGAAAAAGTTAAATTTTTACTTAGTGCTCAAGGTATAGATTTTAATGCAAAGAATAAGGCAGGAGAAACGCCGCTGATGCTTGCCAGTGAAAGAGACATTATTAAAGCTTTACTTGATGCAGGAGTAAAAGTGAATGCTGTTGATAGTAAGGGAGATACTGCCCTTCATCTAGCTTGTTACTATGGCAATACGGAAAGAGTTGAACTTTTACTTAGCGCTCAAGATATAGATTTTAATGTACAGAATAATGCAGGAAAAACGCCGCTAATGCTTGCCAGTGAAATAAGCATTATTAAAGCTTTACTTACTGCAGGAGCAAAAGTGAATGCTGTTGATAGTAATGGAGATACTGCCCTTCATCGAGCTTGTGACGATGGCGAGAGGGAAAAAGTTGAACTTTTACTTAGCGCTCAAGGTATAGATTTTAATGTACAGAATAATGCAGGAAAAACGCCGCTAATGCTTGCTTATAATCTAGACATTTTTAAAGATTTACTTGCTGCAGGAGCAAAAGTGGATGCTGTTAATAGTAAGGGAAATACTGCCCTTCATGAAGCTTGTAGTAATCGCTATAGCGAGGAAAAGGTTAAACTTTTACTTGATATTCAAGGTATAGATGTTAATGCAAAGAATAATGCAGAAAAAACACCGCTGATGCTTGCCAGGGGGGCAAATAGTATTAAAGCTTTACTTGATGCAGGAGCAAAAGTGAATGCTGTTGATAGTAATGGAGATACTGCCCTTCATGAAGCTTGTAGATCTTACAATAATAAAGAAAAGGTTAAACTTTTACTTAGTGCTCAAGATATAGATGTTAATGCAAAGAATAAGGCAGAAAAAACGCCGCTGATGCTTGCTGTTGAAGGAGACATTATTAAAGCTTTACTTGATGCAGGAGTAAGAGTGAATGATACTGATCAACTTAGAATTAGTAAAATAAAAAATAAAAATAAAACCTTCTTTAAGAAAAATGCATTAGATGATAGTGATAGCGATTCTTAATAGTTTTTCTTACTGATCTTTTTTATTTAACATTTCCCCATACTATAGATACAAATCTTTGAAAAAAATCAGGTAGAAGTTCTTCAGTATTAGAGAGGTCTGCACTGGTAGGTATATCTTCTACTAAAGAAGCTGTAGGTGTTGATGGTTGTATGGGACAGGGAAGTTCAACATTAGATTTTTTTGGAAACCATGCATTTTCTGTAGGTGCTTCCGCAAATGAATTTTTAGTCGTAAAAGTTTCTAGAGAATTTTTTGGAAAAGATTCTTTTTTTTTCGATTCAGATAAGTAGGCAGTTTTTGCTTTTACTTGAGCCTCTTTAGCTAGAAGATTTCTAAAAGCAGCTTGGCCAATAATAATGTCTTCGTTATCGTTTTCTTCAAAACCTTGAAAACCTTCAAAATCGCTTTTATGTCCATAGCCTAGTGCGCGCGCTTTTTTTTGTTGTGTACGCGTGGTAGGCGATTTTTCTTTATGTGATGCGTTAATAGAGAGTGATAAAAGACAAACTATAAACAATGTTATTTTTTTCATAACTACCTCCTTTTAGGATTTAATAAGTGCCAATTATTTTTTTTTATTTAGATGGTTTTCGTTGTCTACCAGAAAGTTTTCCTAAGGCTTGATTTATTTGGGTAGCCGACTTTGTTTTTATAGCTTCTTTTTCATCATGTTCACGATACAATTCTTCATCATCGCTTCCAAATGATTCATCAAGTGTTGGAGATGGTGTTACAATAGAGCGCTTAAGATCTCCAAGAGATGGTTTATTAGAACCATACAAAGATAATGATGAAAGACACAGAGTAAGTAGTGCTATTTTTTTCATAAAGGCCTCTTTTTTTGGTAATTAAAATGAAATAAAAGGCCTAGTATAAAGCTGTTTTTTAAGTTTGAATAGTTTTCAAGATTTTCTTACCAAGGGTTCTCAGAAAATGCATTGGTAATGTAATTGATGGTTAAATCAGATCCCTCAACAAGCGCTACATCAAATCTATACACATGATTTTTATAGTGATGAGTTACCAGAAAATGTTTTGCAGTAAAGATGATCTTTTTCTGTTTTGACCGAGTGATCACTTCTGAAAGGGCATAGGTTGGAGTTGCCCGTGTTTTTACTTCTACAAAGATAAGAAGCTCTTTTTTTTGGGCAATGATATCAATTTCCCCTTCACGCACTCGATAGTTTTGTTCGATAATAGTAAAGCCATCTTGTAGTAGGTAGTTGACCACTTTTTTTTCACCGATAGTCCCAAGAATAAGGGTCATAGATTAAAAACGAGTTACGTAGTTAGGAACGGTTTTTTTGGCTTGCGCAAGGCGAATTTCTTCAGGAAAGCGAGTAGCAAGTTCTTTTGAAACGCGTGCCACTCGGGGAGTATCATTCTGCGCTTGGGCTATACGGATTTCGCATTCCAAGAATTGTGTTTCAAGGTCAGGACGTTTAGGAAGGAGCGAGTTGCGCATGCTGGCAAGTCGATTTTCTGCAGCTTTAAAACTTTCTTTTTTTACATAAAAATCAAAGATAACTGCGTCATGTTCATAGAGACGAGTAAAACAGTGATTTTTTATTGATTCTACGTCATAGGCATATTTTTTAAAGAGAGTGCTATTGCTTTCCAAGAATGCATCGGCAAGAGCAATGGTCTTATGTGTTGCTGTTTGATCGCAATCTTTTTTGAGCATGCAATAAAAATTACTTAAAATGCCCTTATATTTTGCATAGGCTGCTTTTTCTTTATCGCCAGGGTAAAGATTGATGTAATCATCATATAACTTGCCAGCGGTTTTTAAGTTGCCTTCTTGGAAGTTAATATCTGCTATTTCAAGCTTTACGTTCTTAGCAACAGTGGTGTTCTTTGTCTTTTTTTCTAATTTTTTAAGGTATGTCAGAGATTGATCATACCATTGTAATGAAAGGCACAGATCTGCGGCAGCGCGTAGTTCTTCTTCTGGCATAGCCTTTACAACTTTACCACTGGTCATTTTTTTTAATTTTTTACGAAAAACATCCTTTTCTTTACGTGATAAGTTTTTGCTTATTAAAAAAGTGGGGGCATCTTTAATGGATGTGGTAGCAAGAAAGGTAGTTTTTGGAGCATCTTGTCTTACTGAATCTGATTCAAGTTCTTTAGTAGAGTGAGTGGCAACTGACCAAAAAGGTAGTGCGCAAAGAGCAAAAAAGGAAAGTGCAGAAAACGAAAAACGCATACAGAGCCTTCTCGATTGTAGTGATATACAACTAGTTTCAAAATAATTATGTAGGATACCACATCACTTTAACCCCTGCAATGTGGCTTGGATCTACCAACATTTGCGCGAGTCTGCTATCTTGACCAAAAGTGAGCCTAAAAAAATCAGAGAAAATAAGCTAGACAGGGAAAACATGATAAAAAAAACGGTCGGACAGATCTTGGTTGAAGAAGGAGCTTTATCAGCTCAAACTTTAGCGGGGTATGAGCAAGAAGCTTATAAAGAAAAAATGCCATTAGTTCGTTACTTACAAGAAAAACGATTCGTTTCCCAGGAAGCTATTGCTCGTGCGTATGCGCAACAATCCGAGTTGCCCTATCTTGAAAAAATTTCTGATGAAATGGCAGATCCCTTATTGCTTTCGAAAGTTCCTCTTAAGTTCTTACGAGAAAACAGCATTATTCCTATAAAAGAAAAAACAGGGTTAGTGCTTGTTGTTGCAAATCCAATGAACCTTCAGCCCATTGATGATTTAACGTTACTTTTTGGTAATCAAGTCACTATTGCAGTTGCTCCACAAAAAATTATCTTTGATGCGCTTAATCATTATTATCCGCTTGAAGGCACTGACCAGATGATGGAGGACCTTGATGAGGAGTCGAGTGTTGAGGGTCTTTCTTTTGGGGAAATTGATGAACGAGATATTTTAAGTAGTGCAAATGATGCACCGATTATCAAGTTGGTAAATTACGTTCTTCTTCAGGCTGTTAAAATGGAAGCTTCTGATATTCATATTGAGCCAGAAGAAAAAGAAATACGTGTTCGTTACCGTATTGACGGTGTTATGCGTCAATTTATGACGATGCCAAAGCGAGTTCAGGGTGCGGTTATTTCTCGTGTCAAAATTATGGCTGGTATGAATATTGCAGAAAAAAGAAAGCCACAAGATGGTCGTATAGAAATTCGTGTTTCTGATAAGCGTTTTGATATTCGTGTGAACTTACTACCGGTTATTTTTGGCGAAAAAGTTGTAATGCGTATTTTGGATAAAGAAAAAGGTTTTGCATCACTTGAAAAGCTTGGATTTAGTGCTTACGATTTCGAAAGAATTTTAAAAATAATTGGAAGCCCTAATGGAATTATCTTGGTATCAGGGCCAACCGGTTCTGGTAAAACAACCACACTCTATTCAATTCTCAGCCGATTAAATGAACCAACCGTAAATATTGTAACGGTTGAAGATCCAGTTGAGTATCAACTTAATGGTATCTCTCAAGTACAAGTAAGCGAAAAAGCAGGCCTTACTTTTGCTATCGCCTTGCGGGCAATTTTACGGCAAGATCCTGATATCGTGATGATTGGGGAAACGCGTGACGGTGAAACAGCACAAATTGCTATTCAAGCAGCATTAACTGGTCACGTAGTACTGAGTACGATTCATACTAATAGCGCTCCTGCAACTATTACTCGTTTGATTGATATGGGCATCGAGCCTTTTCTTATCGCTTCATCAATTGTTGGGGTTATTGGGCAACGGCTTGTCAGAAAATTGTGTCAGGCTTCTAAAGAAGCATATACCCCTTCACCAGAGCTCTTAAAAAATCTTGGTATAAAATCATCCGAGGAAGGAAAAAAAATAGTTTTCTATCGCCCTAAAGCTTGTGATCAGTGCGAGTCTGGGTATAAGGGTCGTCTTTCTATTTTTGAAATTATGGTCATGAGTGATGAAATTGCTCGATTAACTATGGAGCGTGCCGCAACTACCGTTTTGCGAAAACAAGCAGTAAAAGATGGCATGGTTATTCTCCTTCAAGATGGAATAAGAAAAGTTGAACAAGGGCTTACCAGCATCGAAGAAGTACTTTCTGTTGCTACCGCGTATGATGAAGGGATCGATCAATAAGATTCGACATTAATGTATAAAAAAAATCAATGTATGAATAAGAAATGCTGTCATTGCGAGCTTGCGTGGCAATCCCTCCATGGCCTACATCAAAAAGTTAACAATGCCTGGAATAAAAGGACTTCAGTGTTTTTTTAAAAGAAGTTTCTGGCATCCATGCTATGTGGTTTTTCAAAAGAAAGCGTTGTAGGGATTGCCGCGCAAGCTCGCAATGACAGTGATTTTTCTTTATCTATTAATTTTCAGATAAGCTCTTAAAAATAATCAGCTTATTTTTTGGATAATTATTTATGAATAACAATAGAACACATCCCTTCCTCAAAATAGTCCTCACGCTTCTCGTGGGGGCTGCCTGTTCATTAGTCTATCTTTCACAAGATCCTCGTTGCATTGCGCTGGTACATAAAAAAATAACAATGCTCTGTGAGCGAGATTTTGGACTTCATTTTACTGGTACCATTTCCTCTCTTTCTCTATTAAAAGGGTCGGTGGTATTTAAAGATATAACGATACATTCACTTTCTGGTGATGATAAGTGGTCTATAAAAATGAAAAAGAGCACTTTTGTATTTTCTTTTTTGCAGTACTTGGTAGCTCGTAAAATTGGAGTAGCAGCTGATTTTTCAGGATTAGCTGTTTTTTCTGAAGTAGAAAATCAAAATATAGTACTTGTAGATGTTTTAAAAAAACTAGCATCTAGGCCAGGGCCTATGCTTTTTGAACTTAATTCTTGTATCTGCACTAAAGCAGTTTTTGATCTACGTGAAAATAATCATGCTATAGATTTTTCTAGTATCTGTGATGTGGCTATTGAGCGAAAAAAAAATGTCTATCAACGAGGGCTTACGTTCAGTGAGGGCTCACTTAGTCATGGACAAAAAAAGATGATGACAGGGCTCCTTGGCTCTATAACTATGGGTTTTTCTGGTGCAGAATCATGTTCGGTTTCATCTGATATTTCCTGTGCTTTGCCTTTATTTCTCAAAGAGGAAGAAAGATGTCATGTGGTTGGTAAGTGGGATGGGATAAGTGGTTTGTTTTCTTGCTTTACCACTACACAATCATTACAGCGCACGACTATTCATTTAAAACGACAAGAAGATTTTTCTTTAGCGATTAAGGCTTCTGGTTCTGTAGCCCTTGCTACGTGCATGCATTTTGTGCAGTTTCCTGATCCTTATCTTGTTGCAGGAAATTGTGTTTTTGATACGGAAGGGATAGTAGGAAAGAGTTTTCAGGGATCAGTAATTTTAGAAGAAAGTCAGATTGCTGGATGGTCCATAGAATTATTAAAGAGTTCGTTTAAGTGGACTAAAGAAGTTTTTAAAGGCTCGCTTATGTATGCTCAAAAAAATGAACAATTTATGGGGGATTGGTTTTGGGATACGCCTACACAAAAAATACGATTTTCGATAACAAATACAACACCATTTTCTCTTTTTTCAACTCAGTGGTATTTGCCAGAAAATCAAACAAGTATCAAGGGTGCACTTTCACCTTCCTTTGAAGGAATTATCAAATACCGGATTTCATGCGAGCAGAAAAAAACAGAAACATTATTTAAAAGTCATGGAACTATTCATTGTAAAGGATCTGATTTTATAGCAAAAGGGGCAGTGTTAGCAGGTGATTCACTCTATCACTTAGAAGCAGCAAGTTCTCCATTTTCTCTTACCGTGCTTGATGAGCGAAAAGATAAAGGAGTTCCGCCTCTAGTAAAAATTAATCATGAGCAATCGCAAACTACTGCTCGAATTGATCTTTTATTGGTTCAAGATGCGTTGCGCGACTATGCGCAAGTTTCATTATTAGGCCAAGGTTCATTGGTGCTGCAAGGATTGTGGAAAGGTTCTGAATTACAGGGAACAATTGAGCTTAAAGATGGGATGATTAGAGTTCCTTCGGTCTATAATTTTATTCATACTCTACAAGCACAGTTTTCCTGTAATTTTTTAAAACGAAATGTATCGCTTGAGAATGTTAAAATCCTTTTACAGAAAGGGATGATAGAAAGCGCACTTTTGCAAGTTGGGTATGACCCTCTTGCTAAAGGTATGTGGGCACATATACCGCTTGTATTTACTGACTGTTTTATTAATTGGCAGAAGGATTTATATCTTCTTTTTTCTGGTGCCATTAGTGCAAAAAAAGTTCCTGATACAAGGTTAGCAGTAGAGGGTTTTGTAGTACTTGATCGCTCGCAACTTAAAGAAAATATTTTTTCTCAAAAAACACAACAACTTTTATTGAATTCATGGTCAAATCCGATGGCAGAAAAAAAAGTTGATGCGCATATTTCTATTACAACCAGTTCTCCATTGACAGTAAAAACGGAACAGCTTGAAACAAATGCTCTCTTAGAGTTGGTTTTAAAGTCTGGTACAGATCAAGCTGAGCTTGAAGGAACTATTACCTTACAAGGAGGGGCTCTTCATTTCCCTGCTCATTCTCTTTCTATTGTGAAAGGTAAAATTATTTTTACACCGGAACAAACAAAAGATCCTTTTATTGAATTGACCGCTCAGGCTCGAGTAAAAAAATATCTGGTAACGCTTACTATTGGAGGGACTGCACAAGAGCCTCATTTAGTATTTGATTCAATTCCTTCACTTTCAGAAGAACAGATTATGATGTTATTGCTTGCTGGTAGCGAGGAAGAATCTCTTAATATTGTTGTCCCTACACTCATTATGCGCAATGTAGAAAATATTATTTTTGGATCATCGTATCGTTCGCGTAATGATAGTTGGTTAGAGCCTTTAAAACGCATAAAATTTGTTCCACGGTTTACTAATCAAACAGGGCGAGGCGGCTTTAAGGGTGCGCTTGAAATAGAAGTAAGTAAGCGCTTACGAGCAATTATCGAAAAGAACTTTAGCTTAACGGAAGACGTTGCTTTTGAGGTTGAATACCTTGTGACTGATGATGTAAGTATGCGCGCAAGCTATGATGAACGTGGAGATCTTGGAGCGGAATTGGAAATGAGATTTAAGTTTTAGTTTTGTGCGCACGCATCCGCTGTGCGCGGAGCATTTAGGAGATGCTTGTACACCTCCTAAAAACCTGTACACAACCCTGCAGGTTGATCGCTGGTCGGCCCCAAACCACCACCTTCGAAGCTTTATCCGAGGGCTTGGGTTCTCCAACCACGCCCCTTGGGCGATGGTCTTCGTGGGCTCCTAATAAAGATTGCTCTATTCATTTTGTAGAAAAATAAAAAATCAATGTCATTCCCAGTAAGCGGTAGTCGCGGTCAGTGCATTTATGCACTGCTAGACGGAGTGAACGCCTGGGGACCCAGACGTAACAAGAAAAAGTCTTTATAGCTTAAAAAGTTATTTTCATTTTATTTCTTCTGTATAAGACTTATTCTCGCTCTAACCATTCTTTAAATGAATATATTTCACGCATTGGCATATCTTGGATACCCCCTTCCTTGCTTTCTTG
>CANNBR010000033.1 GCA_947502805.1 bacterium | reverse complement strand
GTTTGTGTGTGGATCGCAAAGGGGTGCACAAGCACCCGCTTTGCCGCTGCACGCGAAGTGCACAAAAAAATTAAGTTATTGGAAGAATAAAGATTCTTGCGCAGATAATGCATGCCCGCAGAGGGCGCACTTACATCTTGTGTAAAAAAGGAAATGTTCTAAGGAATAATTTAAAAAGGGACTGTTTCTTGTTACGCCTGGGTCCCCGTACGTTCACTTCGTCTGGTCAGAGTGCCATGCACTCTGCTGCGACTACCGTTCTCTGGGGATGACTGGAATTTTTATTTACAAATAATTTTTCTAATGCTGCATGCCCGCATAGGGCTTACATCTTGTTCTCAAGAATAGAAAAAAAAGAAAAGGCGCTACTCAAAAAAAGGTAATGAGCACTCTTACAGCGAGTGCTCAATGTTCTTTGATTGGTTATAAAGTGCAGAATCAATGGTTCCAAGTTCAGAAATGTAGCGTTTGATTGAAGCTTGGTATTGAGGATGTTGAAGAGCGAGGCTGATGACCGCTTTGATCCAGCCGATTGGGGTGCCGACGTCGTAACGGACTCCCTGGATTTTGTAGGCAAATACTTTTTCGTTATTTTGAATCATGTGGCCAATTCCATCAGTTAATTGGAGTTCGCCGACAGAATAATTTTTCATTTGTTCAAGCGATGAGAAAATTTTGTTTGAAAGAACGTATCTTCCAATGATTGCAAGATTTGAAGGGGCATTTTTTTGTGAAGGTTTTTCAACAACACTTCCTACTTGGAAAAGATGAGGAGTGAGCTGTTTCTTGACGCTAATAATTCCATAAGAAGAAACACAGTCCATAGGGACTTCTTGTACTGCAATAACACTTGCCCTTTCTTGGCGCGCAATACGGATGAGTTGATCAAGAGCGGGTTGCTTGCTAATGATAATATCGTCAGGAAGCATAATGCCGAAATATTCTTTTTGAATGCAATGACGAGCAAGCCAGACAGCATGGCCAAGGCCGAGTGGTTCTTGTTGACGTACATAGGTAAATTCGGCCAATTTGATGATTTTATCTATGCAGCTTACGAGTGATTCTTTTTGATGTTCCTTTAAAAAACTTTCAAGTATTGGATCTGCATCAAAGTGGTCCTCGATCGAATTTTTTCCACGCGCAGTGATAATAATGTAATTTCTGATTTCCGATTGAATCCCTTCTTCTATGATTCGTTGGAGTGCTGGTTTTTCAATCAAAGGGAGCATTTCTTTAGGGATAGCTTTAGTGAAAGGAAGGAAACGCGTTCCCTGCCCTGCTGCTGGGATTATAACTTTTGTTATATCTTCCATTACTCATTCCTTTTTTTAAGAACTAAAACTGTTTTAAGAACTCCACGGATGAAGAGTGCAAAAGTCGAATGTCAGAGATACCATATTTAAGCATGACGAGTCGTGTAAGTCCAAATCCAAAGGCAAAGCCACTGAACTCTTCTGGATTTATTCCTCCAGCTTTTAAAACGTTGGGGTGAATAAGCCCTGCACCAACCATTTCGATCCATCGAGAGTGTTTGCATGTTGAACAACCATCAGTGCAAAAGGGGCAGGAAGCATCAATTTCTATTCCTGGTTCAACAAAGGGGAAAAATCCAGGACGTACACGAAGCTTAAGGTTTTTATCATCAAGAAAGGTTTGCAGAAAAAGCTTCATGGTCGCTATGACATTTGCAAGCGAGACATTTTTATCGATAAACATTCCTTCAAATTGCTGGAACATGCAGTCATGTGAGGCATCGGTTGCTTCGTTTCGATACACTCTGCCTATGGAAATAAGAGCGATAGGTGGATTGTATTTTTGCATGCTGTGAATTTGCACATTTGAAGTATGGGTGCGCATAACCATTGAGGGAATGTTGAGCCAAAAAGTGTCTTGCATATCGCGAGCAGGGTGATTTGCAGGAATATTGAGTGCTTCAAAATTATAAAATTCTGTTTCTGCTTCAGGGCCATCTGCTACTTGAAATCCTATTGATCTAAAAAAATCGGTAATAATGGTGTGAACATGGGTGTAGGGATGAAGCGAACCTTCAAGAGGGCGTTTGGTATAAGCAGTAACGTCAAAGTCTTTGAATGATTCTTCTTTTTTGGCAAGCAGCACATCGGCAAAAGACTGTTTTTTTGCTTCAAATAATTCTTCAACTTTTGCTTTAAGTTCATTCATTAAAGGTCCGACAACACGCTTATCTTCTAAAGAAAGATCTGCAAGTAATGGCATGAGATTGGCTATTTTGCCTTTTCTTCCTAAGAATTCAATGCGAACAGCCTCTAGCATCTCCAAAGATAAGCTTGTTTCTAGTGCTTGGATGCTTGAGCGGGTAAGTTGTTCAATCTGTGTAAGAACGTTCTTCATAACTTTATATCACTTTGTGTAGTCGTCAGCTTTTTGAGAGGTTTTGAGCTTATTATAGACTGTTTTTAGCGAGCTCTAGACTGACGTATGTGTTCTTTAAAAGTGTAGTTATCCTATCAGACGCCTGTACTCTTAGCAATTGGCATTGGTTTTTATTGACAAAGTTACTGGCATCGGTACCATAAGAACTTCTTTTACATTCTTTGTGAATATGCCGGGGTAGCTCAGTGGTAGAGCATGCGCCTGAAGAGCGCAGTGTCGATGGTTCGATTCCTTCTCTCGGCACCATTTTTTTTTCTTCTTCTATTCTCTTCTTGAATATATTATGGTTGGTAACAATTGTTTTATAGAAAAAAAAAGGACAGTAGATGAAGGCAGAACTTGGAGAAAGACAAAGCATTGCATGGTTCAAACTTTCAGAATTTGTAACCAGAGGGGAAAAAGAGCGAGCCCTCAGTGTTTTTCGGCTTCTTACCCATTCATTTGCTGATCAAGCATTTATTAAAAAATTAGAGGCTGAAATTTTAGCTTCATTTGATGATAAACAGGCTTTTTCTGAATATATTCAAGCTGCTCATTTATATCATAATAAAGGTCAACCAGTTGAGGCAGTTTCTATTTATGAGACGCTCGTTGTTTTTCAACCTGATCGTTCTGAATATTGTGAAAAAATTATTAGCTTGTTTAATGAGCTTGGCCATAAAGAAAAAATAATTCAGTATCAAAAACAGTTATGTTCACTTTTTTTAGAGCAGCAGCGTGTCGATAAAGCTATTGCTGTATTTGAAAAAATGGATGGTCTTGATGATGTAGAAAAGCTGTCTTTTTTTCAGGTGATTGTTTTAAAAGCAGTTCAAAATCGTTACCCGCAACAAGCTATTATTACTAATTATTTGCATAAAGCCCTAGAAGGGTTGTTGCGCTTTGCAGGGGAAGTAGAACTGAACCGTTTTCTAGCCTCGCTTGAGGCACTTAATGCGGTCTGGCACAAAGATGCAGTTGCTTATTTGAAAGAGTTTTAAGCCAAAAATCTAACAAGAATATTCTGCTTTTCAAAGCTCTCGATCAGAGTCAAATCAAGTGCAACGCGGCGAGGGGTTTTAAGGTGTAGTTTTGTACCATTTTCATAAAACTCTACTGCCAAAGAAAGTTTACCTGCAGGAAGTACTGTTTTTATGTGGTTCAGGATTTCAGCTGTTGCTTCACCTGGAAGGGTAAGGATAGCACCTTGCAATGACTTCCATTCTTCAAAAAACAGATCAAGGGGAACAAGTTCATTAGCCAGAATTTTACAGGTACTTGAACTGGTTTGGTCAACTGCTCCTTTGACGATAAATACTGTGTGATCATTGAGCCATTGTTCCACTTTTTTATAGACCGATGGAAATACCACGATTTCTGCAGCAGAGGTGTAATCTTCCAATTGTACAAATGCCATACGATCACCCTTTTTAGTGTTGATGGTTCGTTTGCTTTTTAAGATGCCGCACGCCACAATAATCACTTCTTTGAGCGAATTTTGTTCACGTACTCTTTTGAGCGCTTTATCAAAAGGCCAGAGCTCAAGCCGTTGGAGTTGGTTTTTATAACTATCAAGTGGATGTGCGCTGACATAAAAACCCATTACTTCTTTTTCTTTTTCTAATTTTTCTTTATCGGGCCATTCAGCAAGTGGTTGGAAAACGTATTGATCAGGCGCGTTGGGAGTTTGTGCAGAAAAACCAAAGAGCCCCATTTGTCCTGTTTCCTTTTCGCGTTTGCGTTCAATAGAAAGGTCAATGATGCTCGTAAGTTCCGCTATTTTTTGAGCTCGATTTCCAGGGACTTGGTCAAACGCTCCTGCAAAAATAAGATGCTCAATTACTCGTTTGTTAGAAACACGTAAATCAACCCGCATGCAGAAATCAAAAAGAGAAGTAAAGGGCTTTATTTTTCGTTGCTCAATGATGTTGACAAGTGCAGCGGGGCCGACATTTTTTATACCTTGGAGGCCAAATAAAATTTTCCCTTTTTCAGGAACGCTAAATTCAATTTCTGAGGTGTTAATATTTGAAGGGAGAATGGCCAGCTTCATGCTCTTTGCTTCTTCAAGGTAGAAGGCCATTTTTTCTGCATTGGTCGAGTCAAGGGTGATAAGCACTGCCATAAATTCAGCGGGGTAGTTAGCTTTTAAGTAAGCCGTTTGATAAGCAATAAGTGCATAAGCGGCAGAGTGAGATTTGTTAAACCCATAGCCAGCAAAGTAGGCCATAAGATCAAATAGTTCGCCAGCTTTTTTTGGATTAACTGAGCGGGCGTGCGCTTTATCGACGAAAATCTTTTTCTGTTCTGCCATCACATCTGCTTTTTTCTTACCCATAGCGCGGCGTAAAATATCAGCTTCTCCAAGGGAATAACCAGCAACAGCAGAAGCGATTTTAATAACTTGTTCTTGGTAGACAATAACCCCATACGTTTCTTCTAAAATATCGGCTACTTCAGGTAGTAGGTAGGTTACTTTTTGTCTACCATGACGTCGTTCAACGTAATCATCGACCATGCCCGATCCCAATGGTCCGGGGCGGTAGAGTGCGTTAACCGCAATAATATCTTCAAACTTATCAGGTTGCAGCTTGCGCAGTACTTCTTTTAATCCGCTTGATTCAAGCTGGAACACTCCAGAAGTGTTTCCTGCACAAATGAGCGCAAATGTTTTTGGATCATCAAGAGGAAGCATATCGATATCAATAGCTACATCATACATTTTCTTAATCATTTTAACGGTCAGATCAATCAAGGTGAGGGTTTTAAGCCCCAAAAAGTCCATCTTTAAAAAGCCTAAACTCTCAAGCTCGGTCATCGCGTATTGCGTGACAAGATCAGTTGTTTTTGCAGGGATGTAAATCGGTAACACATCGTCAACTCGTTCTGGGGAGATAACAATACCTGCTGCATGTTTTGATGCATGGCGGGTAAGCCCTTCAAGCCGTTCTGCAATTTCAAAAAGATGAGCAACGCGAGGGTTGCTATTGATCATTTCTTGTAAGCGAGGTTCCTGCTCTTTTGCTTCGGCAAGTGTAATATTAAGCTGATTAGGGATGAGAGCAGTGAGCATGTTTGCATCTTCGAAAGGAATACTTAAAGCACGCGCAGCATCTTTCAAGACACCTTTTGCCATCATGGTACCGAACGTAATAATTTGGCAGACATTATCGTGCCCATATTTATCACGAACATAGTTGATCACTTTTTCTCGCCCTTCAATACAAAAGTCGATATCTATATCAGGCATCGACACCCGTTCAGGGTTTAAGAATCGTTCAAAAAGTAAATTGTATTTGAGTGGATCGATGTTCGTTATTTGTAATGCCCAGGCAACGAGTGAACCGGCAGCTGATCCACGACCAGGGCCAACAGGAATCGCATTATCTTTTGACCATTGAATAAAGTCACCTACCACTAAAAAATAACCGATGTAGCCCATTTTTGAAATCAGATCAATTTCAAGGTCTAAGCGTGCTTGGTATTCTTCAACCCGGTCTGCTGGAAAGCGTCCTTTGGCAAGAAGAGCATCGAACCCTTTTTGACAAAGCTCAGTAAAATAGGTTCTTTCTGTGTGCTCTTGGGGGATTTTAAATTGAGGGAAATGGAGTTTATCCGTTTCAAATTCAAAATTACAGCGATCGGCAATAACTCCTGAATTCCATACCGCTTCTTCGTGATCTTTAAAAAGCTCAAGCATTTCTTGAGGGCTACGCATGTAGTTACGGCATCCGCCAAAAGTAAAGCGATCAGGGTCAGTCATTTTCCCATGTGTTTGAATACTGAGCATGACTTCGTGTGCTTCATGGTCTTGCAAAGAGGGGTAATGGCAATCGCCAGCGGCTACCAACGAGAGGTCCCGTTCTTTGGCAAGGTCATACAGCTTTTGATTTAAAACCGCTTGTTCTGGTTGATCTTCAGGTTGTACTTCCAGATAAAATCGTTCTTTGCCAAACACTCTCAAGAACCAGTCAACCCGTTCGTGTACCCCTTTTATATCATTAGCCATTAAAAGTTTGGGGATGTGGCCACCAAGGCAGGCGGATGTGGTAATTAACCCTTCAGAATGTTTTTCAAGAATCGCGTAATCGATACGATTTTTAAAATAAAAACCTTCTTTAAAAGAGTAGGAAATAAGCTTGCAGAGGTTTTTGTACCCGATCTCATTTTCGACTAAAAGGATCAAGTGATAATATTTATTTTGGGGTGATTTTATACCTACATCTTCAGTTAGATACGCTTCCATCCCGATGATTGGTTTTATTTTTGCTTTTTTGCAGGCTTGGAAAAATTTTACCGCACCAAAAATGTTCCCGTGATCGGTGATAGCAAGTGCTTTTAAGCCATGCGTGGTACCGAAAGAAACAAGCTTATCAACACTGATTGCCCCATCAAGGAGGGAATAATCGGTGTGCAAGTGAAGATGGGTAAAATGTTTTTCCATAATAAAATCACGTAGTAGAAGGGGTATTTGAAGCTTTGTGCAAAGGCCGAACTGGGTTTTTATTAAGTGTACGTGACAAGGAAGGATTGTCTATCGTGAGAGCCTTTTCTCATTAATTCGGATAAGTAATTCTGTTAAAATGTTCGCATAGTAATGCCTTGGATCCAACCAAGGCTTGCGAGCGTAATCCACAAAGAGGTTAATCCGTAACTCATCAAGGGGAGCGGAATTCCTACAACTGGTAACATGTCACACACCATCGCAATATTAATAAAGGTTGCCAAAATGAGTGATGTTAAAATACCGATAGCAAGGAGCCGAGCAAAAAAGGTAGGTACTTTTTTAAGTCGATACAGAATTCGTAAAAATAAAAGAAGATAAAGAGCCATCAGGAGTATCGCTCCGAGGAAACCCCATTCTTCACACAGCACTGCAAAAATAAAATCAGTACGGCTTTCTGGTAAAAAGAGCAACGTGTTTTGTGTGCCCTTGGTAAAACCTTTTCCAGTTATTTCTCCTGACCCAATCGCTATTTTTGATTGTTCAATTTGGTAACGTTCTTTTCTGTTATCACCTGCACCTAAAAAAACCATGACTCGTTTTTGCTGATAGGGTTTTAGTCCTTTCCAAGCGATAGGAGCTCCCAATAACGAAAGTAAGAGTCCCCATCTAAAAAAACGATTCCCTATGCCTGAAAACCAGAGCATAACGAGTGCTGCACCAAAAAAAATCATGGCAGTTCCCAAATCTGGTTGTTTGAGGATCAGTAAAGCGCTGATAACCATAGTGGCAAGAATCGGTATAAAAGTGTTTATGCTATATAAGGGCACATCTTTTTCGGTGTAGAGGTAGTAGGTCAAAAAAGAGGGGAAGAATAATTTTGCAAGCTCGGATGGTTGGAATCGAAAAAATTTAAGATCGATCCAGCGTTGAGCTCCCATTCCTACCTTTCCTTTAATCAAGGTAAAAACTAATAATCCAACAACCAAAAAATAGGTAAAATAGCCGACTTGACACAGTTTTCGGTAATCTTTAAAACAAAAAAACATATAAATGAAAAAGCCGAACGCAAGTCCAGCAAGTTGTTTTTTAAAATAAACAGAATACGGCAGGCTTTCTAAAGTGGTCGAGCTGTAGATGAAGGCAAGGCCAATAGCAGCAATGGCACAAGTGATGCCAAAACTGATCCAATCAAAATATAAGAGATAGCGACGATCGATAAGCACAAGTTTTCCTCAAGGGTTCTAACCCGCAGTCTGCCATAGCTTTAGCGACGGTGGATTAATGGTAAAAATAATGAGCTTGTAGTGTAGCAAGATTGGAATTTTTTTTAAAAAAGAAAAGCCCGCGGACTGAACCGCAGGCTTTCTATATCTGGTCGGGATGGCGAGACTCGAACTCACAACCCCTCGCTCCCAAAGCGAGTGCGCTACCAATTGCGCCACATCCCGATACTTTCAAATTTTGGGGTGAATGGTGGGGATTGAACCCACGGCCACCAGAACCACAACCTGGTGCTCTACCAACTGAGCTACATTCACCAACGCTGTCTTTACTAATGCATGTTCTTTAAACGTACTCCAGTAAAGCTTAGAGTGAAATCTAGTATAAAGAAGGTTTTTGCAAAAAGCAAAATGAAAAAAACTGATTTTTTCTGGTATAATGGACAGGTTTAGGTTTTTTTAAAGCTTCCTGTGGAGGTACTGATTGTGGATAAAAAGTTTCGTTCTTGGATTCGTGTGGTCGGTGCTCGTGAGCATAACCTTAAAAACATTACCGTATCTTTGCCTAAAGAAGCTCTGACAGTGATTACTGGCCCTTCAGGATCAGGTAAGAGTTCTCTTGCTTTAGATATTTTATTTACTGAAGGTAAGCGTCGCTATACCGAATCTTTGTCTTCTTATGCTCGTCAATTTTTAGGAATTGCCAAAAAGCCGGACTTTGATCAAATTGAAGGCTTGTGTCCTGCGATTGCTATTGAGCAAAAAACTGTTGGTTCTAATCCTCGTTCAACGGTAGGGACCATTACCGAAGTCTATGATTATTTACGGGTGCTTTTTGCCCGTATTGGTAAAGTTCATTGTCCAGATTGTAAAGCACCAGTGGGAGCTCAGTCTCCTGAAGCTATTGCACAACATGTGATAGCATTTTTTAAAGGTCAGACCGTTACTATTTCTGCTCCCGTGGCACGAGAAGAAAAAGGGGAATTTAAGCAAGATTTAAAACATCTTTTTGAACAAGGGTTTTATCGGATAGTGATTGATGGTAAATCATACAAGTTTGCAGACGCTCAAGAAATTGAAGCGGTTAAGCTTTTAAAAACTCATCGGCACTCAATTGAAGTAGTGCTTGATGTAGTAGTCGCGCATCCTGAAGAACAAGCGCGCATTCAAGAGGGTATTGAGCGTGCATTGCGCCTTGCAGGGGGGCTTGCAAAGGTTATAGGAAAAGAGTGT
>CANNBR010000032.1 GCA_947502805.1 bacterium | reverse complement strand
TATCAGCAAGTTCAGCTTGGTGAATAACCTCTTGATACCATTCAGCAAGGTTTATTTTTGGATCGGTAAGTCTTTTGCTCATCAGAAGCCCTTATCTTAGAAATTTTTAGTATAGATAGAGAGTATACGGTTATTGCGTTTTTTTGTAAAAAGAGCCTTATCTAAAGTACTTTATGTTGCGCAATTTCTTCCATTTGACAGGAATTCAGCATTAAGAAGGTAATGTGCTTAGCAATCTTAAAAGATCAAAAACATAAAAATAAAAAGGAGGTAGTTTTCAAATCCTACCTCCTCTTCTTACCTTATTGTTATGGCTTATGATTTATAGCTTGCCTCGGCAAAGGGGACATTCTTTTTTAACTTTCGATGACATTTTTAAACATTCACTATGATAAGTATGACCACATGGAGTAACTGATAGATCTTCTTCAGGAAGTAGACTGAACATACAAATAGGACAGTCCTCAAAGACAACTTCTTCTTGTTGTTTTGGAACCATACAGCCGCAAGCTACATTTGGACCATGAGGACAGACTTGAGGAACTTCTCCATCAACTCCTACAATCACTGGAGCGCTTCTTATATATAGTTCAACATAATTAAAAGCGTCCTCAGCATTCATTCCTAGGTTAAGCCCCTCTTTAAATAATTTTGCACAAAGCATATCTTCGTCACTACTATTACCTTGTGCTGTAGGACCTCTCAATGCTGATTCTCTAAAATTACGATTAAGTTCCATCATGGCTGTGATAACTCTTGTTTTATCTTGTTCTAGTGCAGGATCATAAAAATCAAAATCATATATATCAAGCTCAAAACCAAATTTATATTCGCTCAGAAAACGATCATTAACACTTTGATAATCAAGGTTTTTATCACCTAGAAAAAAATTTTCCCCATCTTCGTAGAGATCTGTTAAAATTAGTTTAGTTGCCATCATTGCAAAATAGTATCGCGGTAGTCCTATAGTAAACTCTTTAGTATTTAAACATTTTTGATTTTCTCTAGAAAGTCTTTCAAATCCAGGAATTTGTCCCCAAAAAGAAATCCGAGCATCGTTATCTTCAATTAATTTTCTAGTTTTAAGAAGATTCGCTTTTATAATTTGTTTTTGCGCTCCATGCACTTGACCAACAAAGGCCCCCAGTATAAGCAGTGCTAATAATTGTTTTTTCATTTTCTTCTCCTTTTTTAAGATCATTAATTCTTGGAACGCTCCAAGCACATAATAACATTTATCTATATATTACTAATTGTATTATAACGGTATTCTTTAAAAGAAAGCGAGTAAATAATTTCAAATATAAAACTATAGTGTTGGGAATTTTCTGATAGCTAACAATTTAAGCCTAGAACTCTTAAAACTATCTTGAATAAAATTTTTTTTCTTGCGCTATTCTATATAGCTTCTTGTTTAATTTTTATTTTATCTAAAATTTCGCTTACTTGTTCTTTAACCAAATTTGTGTGGATTATATTGAAATTTTGTAAGTAAAAAGGACTAAGTTCAAAAGCTGAATCCTCTCCTATTGACGTATTAAAAAAAAAGAGAGGGCTTCAAAGCCCTCTCTTGATAAGATTATGTGATTATTTAAAATTACTAAGTTGCTTATTTTTGATACATGGCCTGTTGTGTTTGCGCAAGAGCTGCTTGAGCTGCTTTAAGTTGTTCGTGTGTTTCTGCGAGAGTTTTTTGAGCCTTTTCATTTTCTTCACGCGCTTCTTGTGCCCTTTTTTCAGCTTGTTTTGTGCGTGCTTCGTGAAGAGCTATTTTTATTTTGGCAGTAGTGGAAGCTATAAAATCTTTTGTGGCCTCAGCCCCTGCGTGCATTCCCCGTTTAACGGTATCAGCTGTATCAGCTACAACATCTTTAACCGCTATCGCCACCACTTCAACTTTATCGGCAAACTTTTCTTTTTGATCAGGTTCCGATTCGCTATGGCTCATTGATGAAGTTAAAAATAGCATGGTAACAAGTGTTTTTTTTTGTATGTTTTTCATGGTCGCCCTTTTTTTGTTCCTAAAAAATTTATTTTCTTTATTTAGTAAGAAGGCCTTCTTTCAAGTCTTCTTGGTAGAAGATATAAAGACCTACTGATGCTAAAAGAGCTGTTACATAAAACCATGGGCTTACTGTTTCACCTAACCAAAGCCAGCCAAAGAGTACTCCAAAAAGAGGTGTTATGCATCCAAAGAACGAAAGTATGGTTGCAGAATAGCGGTGAAGAAGTTTTCCATACAAGTTGTAGCAAATGATGTTACCAATCAAAATTAAAAGGAATAGTGACCGAATAAAGGGCACATTATGAGACAGTGAGGTAATTGATGGCCATGTTTCAAAGAAGTAGGAAGTTCCCAAAGAAAGTATTCCTCCCAGTAACATGCCAACTCCATTTACAAAAACATATGAATGGTTGTGCTCGCTAATGAGCCTTTTCATAAATATCCAACCGATGCAAGAAGCGGTCACTGATATAATAAGAAGAATTTCGGCGTATGAATTATGGGTGATTGATTCTGTTGAAACAGGCTGAGTAATAAGCAAAGGGATAAAAGATAAAAAGCCAATTAAAAGCCCAATCCATTTTTTGAAAGAAAGAAGCTCTCCAAAAAAGAAATAGGCAAAAAGCGCAGTAATAAAAGGAGACAGGTTAAAAAGTAGTGATACTTTTGCTCCCGTAAGATATTGCAAGCTAATGAATTCAAGGATGTAAGATAGGTAAATATGGAATAGTACTATTCCTGCAAACCAAAAAAAGTCTTCTTTTTTAAATTTAAAATTTTCCTTATTAAAAATTCTAACGAAACCAATATGGAGTATTCCTGCTATCACCATTCGAATACCAATAAAAAACATTGGTGGGACAGCAAGTACTGCTTCTCTACCTATAATAAAAGTGCTTGCAAAAAACGCGTATAAAACAAAGAGTAAAAACATCTATACATTCCTTCTTTTTAATAAATTATCGTTCTAAATCTTTTTGTTGTTCTTGTACAATTCCTGATTCTTTTAGTGTTCCTGCAAGTTCTTCTTGATAAAAAATATAGAGCCCAAACGAAGTTGCCGCTGCAGTGATTAAGAATAAAGGACCAACTGTTTTGCCAAGCCAGAGCCAATCAATAATCGCAGCAAAAAGAGGTGTTGTGCACCCAAATAATGAAAGCGCGGTAGCTGAATAACGGTGGAGTAATTTTCCATACAGGTTGTAGACAATCACATTACCGATCAGCACACTTGCAAGTAAAAGGGCCCAAAAAGGCACTCCTGTCATGATAGCTGTTGTTGGCCATGTCTCAAGGAAGTATGAAGTCACAAAAGAAAGCAGCCCTCCAAAAAACATTCCAAACCCATTAACAAAAACATACGAATATCCCCAGGTAGTGGTTATTTTTTTTAGAAATATCCAACCAATACAGGTGACAACAACTGAAAGTAATAATGAAATTTGTGCAAGGTTTACCCATAGTGAAGATTCCATTCCGGCAGTTGGAGTAGTCGATGCTTTACTTATAATCATAGGTAGGGAGGCAAGAAAGCCAATGATAAGCCCTAACCATTTTTTAGGAGTCATGAGTTCGGTTAAGAAAAAGAAAGCAAAGAGCGCGGTAATAAAGGGAGAGAGGTTGTACATTAAAGCAACATAAGAACCAGAGAGATATTTGTAGCTTACAAACTCAAGCACATAGGAAAAATAAATATGGAATATAACAATCCCTGCAAACCACCAGGCGTGTTCCTTTTTAATTTTGAGAGATTCTCGTTTAAAAAAAGCTACGTAACCAAGGAGCAAGAGACCTGCCAAGGTCATACGTGCGCCTACAAAAAAAATCGGAGCAACCAGTGCTACCGCTTTTTCACCTAAAATAAACGTGCTTGCAAAGAGTGCGTAGAGAGTGAGGAGTAAAATCATAGCGTTCCTTTAATGAATAAGGCCTTCCTTTTTCTCTTCATGATAAAAAAGAAAAAAAGCTACCATAAGGGTAATAAGCGAAAAGAAAAAGGTGCATCCGATTACTTGGCCATAGATAAAATAGCTAAGCGCAGCAGAAGTTACCGGGGTTATGAGCGTTGAAAAAGTGACCAGAGTTACTGGATATTTTTTAAGGAGGTAACCATACAGAGGTTGAGCAATAAGATTGTGAGTAATAAAAACAAATAAAATGGTAGGAGCTATAAGAGCGATATTTTCAATAGGAACAGGGTTCCATGTTTCTATCAGTAAAGAAATAGCTAATGACATGAGTCCGCCAAAGAAAACACCTATACCAAGAATGAAATAGACAGAATAGGAAGCTAGTAATCTTTTATAAAGAAAGGCCACAAGTACCGCAGAAACAGTACTCATAAACATTGTTACATAACCACTTAAAAGGTTGTAGCAAGAAAAACCATCAGTACTGTTTGAAATGCTTTCTATGATTAAGGGAAGTACTCCAAAAAATCCGAGAACTAAGGCGAAGCATTTTTTGAGAGGAAATTTTTCTTTAAAAAAACAAAATGCTATAAGTGCTGCAATAAACGGAGAAAGAACGCTCATAAGTGCCGCATGAGATGAAGGAATATGCTTCAAACTAACGCATCTTAGCGCATCCATAAGAAAGTAAAAAAACGACATTCCAATAAAAAGCGACATAGTTTTTGGTTTAAAAACAAATTCTTTTTTATTTAAAAAATAAGCACCAGTTATAAAAATGATGCCTGAAGGAATATAGCGTACAGCAGTAAAAAAAAAGGGATCACTGTATACCAGTGCCTGTTTTCCAAAGGTGTATGCCCCTGCCATAATGACGTACATGATTATGAGATCAAACACGATTTTCATCTTTCTTTTTATTTAAGCTTATTTTAGTAAAAGTATTAGTATAACGGGCATTTTTATAAATCGCCATGAAAAAGCGGCTAGAAATGGAGATACCGATAGTATTAAAGCACTCCTAGCGGTTCGAAAAATTGATGTTAAACAGGGGGGCTTTTAATAAAAAAGGAGCCTATTAATGGTACATAAGTTGATGCATCTCATCCTTGCTCTTGTGATCGTCATAAATATCTGGAATACGAAGCAAAAAAAATGCGTCAACAGCAGCAAGTCCAAGCGGGATAGAATTCTATAAAGGCTCATTATCAATAAGATAGACCGTATCAATCGACAATGCTTTTCCTGAAGGCCCATCAAGGGTAATGATCGCCCCGCTTAAGACATAGGGAGCATCAGTTGCAACTTCATGACGTACCGGCATCTGTGTTAAAAAGCGGTGAATAATTTGCTCTTTTTTTGCACCAATCATTGAATTAAGCGATCCACTCATTCCAAGGTCGCTCATAAAAGCAGTTCCTTTTGGTAGAATTTGAGCATCTGCTGTTTGTACGTGGGTGTGAGTTCCTACTACTGCAGTAACTTTGCCATCGAGTAAGGTAGCAAGAGCAATTTTTTCTGCGGTAGTTTCTGCATGAAAATCAACAAGCATAATAGGAGTGATTTTTTTTGCTTCTTCTACTAAATCAAGAGCTTTTAAAAAAGGACAGTTAGGGTGTGAGGGCATGTAAAGCCGCCCCATAAGGTTCATGACCCCTACCTGAAAACCTTTACACATAAAAAAAGTCATTCCTTTTCCTGGGCATTCATCAGGGTAATTTGCTGGACGCAATACGGTGTCATATTCATCTAAGTAGGGAAGAATTTCTTTTTTATCATAAATATGATTCCCCGAGGTGATGATATCAACCCCATTATTTTGTAGGAATTTAACGATGTGGGGAGTAATGCCTTTTCCGTCGGCGCAGTTTTCTCCATTAATGATAACTGCATCTAGGGAGTAGTTAGCGCGAAGTGTTGGAATATGACGAGCAAACATATCGCGTCCTGTTTTTCCTACTAAATCACCAAGCATTAAAATGCGTAGTTTATTACTCATCAAATCCCTTCCAGTGGTTGATTATCATGCTTAATCAGATTTTCAATAGTAAGTGCTTTACCAGTAAGTGGATCGATGGTGATAATGACCCCGGTCATAATGTAGGGAGGCGCTGTTACTACATGTGGATCAGATCCCATGGCAGTTATAAAACCTTGTACAAATAAGGGGGCATCGAACCCTATTACCGAATGAAGCGAGCCGGACATACCAAGATCAGTAACGTATGCAGTACCACCAGGAAGTATACGTGCATCATTAGTTAGCGTGTGAGTATGAGTGCCTACAACTGCGGTAACTTTTCCTTCTAAAAAATAGGTAAGGCCTAGTTTTTCTGAAGTTGCTTCCGCGTGAAAGTCGACAAGCATTATGGGAGTAATTTCGATAGATCTTTTAAGTAATCTTTCGGCTTCTTTAAAGGGGCAATCCAGTGTTGGCCGCATAAAAACGCGACCCATTAAATTCATAACCCCTACTTGAAAACCTTTGCAGGTAAAAAAGGTCATACCAACTCCAGGGCAACTTGCAGGGAAATTTGCTGGACGAATAAGATCGGTGTTTTTTTCAAGATAGGGAAGAATTGATATATCGTCCCAGATGTGATTTCCGCTAGTAACAATATCAGCGCCATGTTTTTTAAAGAAAGCGACAATTTCAGGAGTAATACCTACTCCTTTATCACTACTGTTTTCTCCATTAACAATAACAGCATCAACAGAATATTCAGCTTTTAATGATTGGATATGACGAGCAAAGAGTGCTCTGCCCGTCTTTCCAATACTATCACCTAACATAAGTACCCTAAGTACCTGTGTCATATTCACACTCCCAAGCGTAAGCGCAGTCCGCCATAGCCTTGGCGACGGCGGAAATAATAATTGTTTTCCAACTAACGGGCGTATTCAATAGAGCGCTTTTCGCGAATAACGTTTACTTTAATTTGCCCAGGGAAACTCATCTCTTCTTCAATTCTTTTTGCGATGTCGCGTGCAAGTACACTTGCTTTTTCATCATCTAGCAGATCTTCTTCAACAATTATGCGAACTTCTCTTCCTGCTTGTAAGGCATAGGCTTTTTTAACGCCGCTGAATGAGTTTGCAATATCTTCAAGTTTTTCAAGACGTTTGATGTAAGCAGTTAATGTTTCGCGGCGAGCACCAGGGCGTGAAGCAGAAATAGCGTCCGCTATAACTACAATGGGTGCATAAATGGAAAGGAATGGAACTTCTTCATGATGAGCGGCAATGGCATTAACAACTATTGAACTTTCACCACAGCGCTTTGCGATATCACCACCGATGATTGCGTGCGGACCTTCAACTTCAGCAGTAACTGCTTTTCCAATATCATGTAACAAGCCAGCGCGCATAGCGATATCACCATTAAGGCCTAATTCTTCTGCGATCATACGGGCGAACATACCAACCTCTTTACAGTGGTCAAGAACGTTTTGTGAATAAGAAGTTCTAAAATAAAGTTTACCAAGAAGCGTTACAATCTCCGGGTGAATTCCCTGAACATTGCATTCTAACACTGCTTTTTTTCCGTACTCTTGAATAGATTCTTCCATTTCTTGTTCGTAGTACGCGACCGTTTCTTCGATGCGTGTTGGATTGATGCGGCCATCAAGAATCAGTTTTTCTAAGGTGCGACGTGCAATTTCGCGGCGTATAGGATTAAAACCAGAAATGGTGATAATTTCAGGGGTTTCCCCAATCACAAATTCCATACCAGTTGTCATCTCAAGTGATTTGATATTACGTCCTTCTTTTCCAATGATGCGCCCTTTCATTTCCTCTTTAGGTAAATGAACAACGCTTGATGCGTTATGGGTTACTTGGTCAACGGTGTAACGTTGCATTGCACTCACAACAATTTGAATGGATTTTTCTTTAGCAGATTGCCGAGCTTCTTCCTCAACCTTTTGAATCCATTTTTGATTGGAAAGGTTTACTTCCGCATAGAGGATATCAGCGAGCTCTTTTTTAGCTTGATCTCTACTAAGTCCACTAATGTTTTCGAGCTTGACAATTAAATCAGAGTAAAGATTTTTGAGCTTTTCCTCATTAGACTGCATGAGTTCGCTCATACGATTTATTTTGCGTTCTTTATCTTGGATTTCACGTTTAAGATCATCAAGTTGGGATTCCTTTTTTTCAAGGAGCCCTTCTTTTGCGTTGATCTTTATTTGTTGACGATCAAGATCAAGACGATCACGCTTCATTTCAGTTTCAAAGTCACTACGTCGTTTATAGATTTCGTCTTTTACTTTTAAAAGTGATTCTTTGCGTTCGTTTTCGATTTCACGTTTTATATTTTTATGCTTTTCTTCAACTGATACTAACAAAGAGTTTGCATCATCCATCTTTCTTTTGGCGTACATAAGCATCATAAACGTCAGTCCGATTCCGACCAACCCAATGATGACTTCACCTATTCCTAATAACATTGGTTTTCCTATCTCTATGCGTTGCGTTTTATGATTATACCTGCTTGAGCAACGTTAAACATTGTGCACTTTCTTGGCACGCAATAAGGAAAACAACTGTAAAAATGATATTCAAAAAGGTCCAACAAGAAGATATATCTCTCGTTCGATTTTTTCTAAAAGACGTCGTGATTCTTCTATCTGATGGTGTGCGAGCTCTTCCCTTTTTAAGACTTTGCTTGCTAACTGAAGGGCCACCAGAACGGCAGCCTTTTCTCGCTCAACGACTCCTGCCTCAAGGGCAGCGCGCATTGCAGTATCAACATAAGCAGCAGCACGAAAAACATGGGATTCGTCCTCATCTCCTATCAGAGAGTAGGATGTATCACAGATAGAGACTTTTACTCTATTTTTGACCATCTTAGACTCATCCTTCGTTTTCTATAAGCTCATCAATGCTTTTAAGCAAATCGCTAACCGCTTTTTCTGTAATGGTTAGCTTTTGTTCAAACTGTTTGTTTTCTTTGAGCAAAGAATCTTCAAGACGAACTATTTGATCTTTCAACTGCTGATTTTCACTTTTTAAAGCAGTGTTATCTGCCTTCAAAGTGCGCAATAGTTCGATGAGTCCTTCAATCTTCTTCTCGAGTATGGCTATCATTTCCACGTTCTCTCCCTTTTTTTATAATCCACGTGCTGAGTGAGATTCTACCGAGAAGGGAGTTTTATTGTCAAGAACGAGCCTGTCTTGCAATCTCAACAACCTTGGAAAAGGCTTGTGGTTCGAAAATAGCAAGTTGGCTGAGCATCTTTCTGTTCAACTCAATGTTTGCTTTTTTAAGACCAAACGTAAAGACACTGTATGAAAGACCGCAGCTTTTTGCAGCAGCATTAATACGAGTAATGAAAAGCGCACGAGATGTACGTTTTTTTAACTTTCTTCCAACAAAGGCATAAGCCATTGCACGGAGTAAGGTTTCTTTAGCGCGTCTAAAAATATTACCGCGCTG
>CANNBR010000031.1 GCA_947502805.1 bacterium | reverse complement strand
TTCTCAAAATAAGGCACTCGCGTACCCAGCAGACATGTACTTGGAAGGTATCGATCAACATCGTGGATGGTTCCAAAGTTCATTACTGACCAGCATGGTTCTGGAAGGTTCGCCTTGTATGAAAGAAATTGTGACCCACGGGTACACGGTTGATGACAAAGGGCGAAAAATGTCCAAGTCAATCGGTAACGTAACAGCTCCGCAAGAAATTATTGATCGCATGGGAACAGATGGGCTTCGTTTATGGGTAGCAAGTATTGAAATGCAAGGGGATGTGGTTGTTTCAAACATGCTGCTTACCAACGTGCAAGAATCATATCGTAAAATTCGTAACACCTGCCGCTTTTTGCTTCAAAACTTGTATGACTACAATCATGAAAAAGATGCAGTTTCTTATGATGAGCTACTTGCACTTGATCAGTACGCATTGCATGAGTTAGCGCTTTTTTCGGAACGTGTTCAAAATGCGTATCAAGAAACAAATTTCACTGGGGTGTATCACGCATTTGTTGATTACAGCACTGGAGAACTGAGTTCATTTTATTTAGATATCATTAAAGATCGTTTGTATACCGATAAGGCGAATGGCCGCGAGCGTCGTTCGGCACAAACAGTGTGTTGGATTATTTTGGATGCGATGACCCGGTTAATGGCACCTATTTTATCATTCACAGCAGAACAACTTTCAGATACGTATCAAAAAAATAAAAAAGATTCGATCCATCTTCAGGATTTTGCACAAGTTCCCTTTGCATGGGGGCAAGCGGATCAGCGTGTCTTGAGTAATAGTAGGTTTGGTGGAAAAGCAGTGGCAGAAGTTGCTGCTCACGTAGATCGAGCAAAAAAAGAAGTACAGTGGGGAATGCTGTGTACAGTAAGAACGGGTGTTTTAAAGGCACTTGAATTATTGCGGCAAAAGGGAACGGTTAAACATTCATTAGAGGCGAAGGTACTACTTACAATGAACATGAGCACAGAACCGATGACTCTAGTAAAGGAGCTTTTGTTAGACATAGAAAAAACAGGTCAATCACGTGAGCAATTCTTAAAAGAATTTTTTATTGTGTCTGCTTGCGATATCGTGGAAACAGAAGAAGAGTATCAAGATACAGAAGATGAAGAAGATGGTGATGTGGCATATTTTACTGATAGCGCAACAGGGCTTCAGGTTAAAGCGAGCCACGCACCAGGAAGAAAATGTCCTCGCTGTTGGCAGTGGGAAGCAACAGACCATCAACAGGGTTTGTGTAAGCGGTGTCAAACAGTGGTTGCAGCGTTACGTAATTAATCGGTATCTCTAGAAAAAATAAGCTACCTTTGTAGTTTTTTAAATCGAATAGGGTGGAGCTAATCACTCCACCCTATTCGATTTAAAAAACTAATGCGCTCTCCGCTTGTTAGAGTAGTACTTTGTAGCGAGTAGCTCTTCCGATTCCTAATCGTTGGAGTTTTTTAAGTTCGACAAGGCGTTTGATAACTGACTCAGTAGTTCTATTAGCAAGCCCTAAGGCTGTAATCGCATCTTTTCTACTAAATAGTTTTGAGGAATTTTCAGTAGCCCATCGTAAAAGAGCATGCTGATTATCAGAAAGTGAAAGTTCAACTGATCTATCTGTTGCAAGAATTATAAGCGCTTCTTCTGCTTGTAATTCAAGCGCTTTTAAAAAGAATAAGATCCAAGGAGAAACGTCTTCATCAACAGTTTTCCAACTTTTTTGTGTTTTGTTGAGCGCAAGGTAATAGTCAGCTTTACGGGCTTCAACAATACGTTCGTGCGATACCACTGGTACAAATAAGTAACCTTTTTGCAATAACATAAGATTGATAAGGAGTCTGCTTGTTCTTCCGTTACCATCTTGGAATGGATGAATGGCAAGATATTCGAAAATAAAATTTGCAATTAAAATAAGAGGGTGTTTGATTTTGTGCGTGTCTGCCCATTGGTACCATTCAATAAGTTCTTGCATCTCTTTTTTTACGAGATGCGGTGGTGTTGGGTCAAAGATAACTCCGACAACATTGCCTGCATGATCTTTTTCCTCAACACGATTTGATCCAGTTTTATAGCGGCCTCTGTGATGGAGGTCTTTATCGGTGTGACGTAAGAGATCGGCATGAATCGTAAGGATAGCATTTTCGGTAAGTGGCATTTTTTGGTAGTGAGAAAAAATCAGTTCCAATACTTCAAGGTAGCCGGCAACTTCTTGTTGATCACGTGTTTTAAACTTTTTGATGTGGAGGTTTTTATAAAGATCTTCAACTTCTTGGTCAGTGAGTTGGTTCCCCTCAATTCTGTTTGAAGAACCGGTAGAGGTTACGATTACTGAATGCATGAGTTGTTCAAGTGTTTGAGGTAATAAGTGTGCGGTAATTCTCCAGCTATTTTTTACCCCGTCGATTATTGCAATCGTTTCATATAGTTTCTCAATAACTTCAGCCTTAAAGTTTAATCGAGTGGTCAAGCGAAAATGTTTCCAATTCATAGTCTTCCTTTCTCTCATGGTATTTATGTGAGATTATGTGAGATTATGTGAGCAAAGTCAACAATTGCATTTAGCCAAGATTATTTTAGTGCTGTTTGGGTTGGTGAAAAAGTTTTGCAAGATTATGTGAGAATTAATGTGTAAGAAAAATCCTCGTCGTCCTCAACGATGCGAAAGTCGCAGCGGAGCATTTCAATGCGACGACCAGACGAAGCGAGTGTAAGGATCCAGAAATAAACCACACCAGAGTCCTATTTTTCTTATCTCTATTTTAGACGTCGGCCAGCCTTTCTTCATGGCAAATAAGGCTGGCCGACGTTAAGATTTAATAATTAAGACTTTTTAATAGCTAGAGTATCGCTGTTTGCTTTTGCTTGCGCATCGGCAGCGGCGTGTTGCGCATCAGGTTGTTGACCCAACCTGTTTGGAAACAAGGGTGTAAACGTGCCGTTTAATCGCTTTTTTTCGGATCAAACTCGGCCCAGCTCCTTCGGGCTTAGAACCTTAGACACAAGATCCTGATACGGTACTTATTTATACTTTTAATTGCCTTAGGTAGACACAACCTGTCATTGCGAGCTTGCGCGGCAATCCCTACAGTGCTTTCTTTTGAAAAATCACATGGCATGGATGCCAGAAACTTCTTTTAAAAATCACCAAAGTCCTTTTATTCCAGGCATTGTTAATTTTTTGATGTAGGTCATGGAGGGATTGCCGCGCAAGCTCGCAATGACATGGATTTTTATTTCTCTTAATTTTAAAGCGTTGTTTCTAGCGATAGGAGAAGTTCTTATTTTTTGTCAGGCTTCCAGGTTGTCATTGATAAAATAGTGGCAATGTCTTTTCCTATATCGGAACCTCTTTCACCATTATCTGCATACCAAAAAGAATCATAACCATCTGAATCTTGTACGTAAGGATTTGCTCCAGCAGCAATAAGATTTTTTACTCTGCTCCTCATTCCTTGTTGGGCGCATATCATGAGGGCAGTTTCCCCCTTGTTTGAAGGGGCATCGATGGTTCCATTTTTGCGAGATTGTATGAGCAATGTCAAACAGTGGTTGCAGCGTTACGTAATTAAAAATGTGTCATTATGAGCTTGCAATAGAAAGCAGTAAGGGAATCTAGTTTGATAATGAATTACTCATTACTGTAACGTAATTTTTTTCAACTTGCTCCCAATTAACAATATTCCACCAGGCCGAAATATAATCGGTTCTACGATTAAAATATTGTAAATAATAAGCATGTTCCCACACATCAAGACCTAGTATAGGAAAAAGCCCATCAGAAAGCGGTGTATCTTGATTAGCGGTTGAAGAAATAACTAATGTTCCGCCAGCATCTAATGAAAGCCAGACCCATCCACTGCCAAATCTATTTTTTGCGGAAGTTGTAAACTTATCTTTAAAAATTTCAAAACTTCCAAACACATCATTTATTACTTCTGCCGATTTCCCAACTGGTTCACCACCACCGTTAATGCTCATCAAGTGCCAAAAAAATGTATGATTATGGACACCACCACCATGATTACGCACCGCCGCTTGAATATCCATAGGAAGACGTTCAATATGTTGCAATAGCTCAATCAAGGGCTTTTCAAAATACTGCGGATGCTTATCTAATGCCGCATTAAGACCATCAACATACGCTTGTTGATGTTTGCCATGATGAAGCTCCATAATTTGTGCCTCGATGTACGGTTCAAGCGCTCCATACGCATAAGGCAATGGAGGAAGAGTGTATTTATTATGCTTTTTAACTAGAATGGCAGGTTTAAACTCACCAATAATTACCATAAAGCCACTTATTACAAATGCCAGTAAAAAATAATTATTTTTCTTCATTTTCTTTTTTCTCGATCTTTAGTCCAAACTAGGACTTATTTTAAAATAAGCTCTGTGCCTATTCTTATTACTCACTTTAGCAGGCCTCTGTTCTCAATGTCAATATTCTAATAGAAATTAATTTTATTAGTATTGAAAGATGTGAAAAGCAGTTCTTGAGCACACTATGTGGTTACAAAAACAGAGATTTGGTCTTGATCTAGGAGTTCGCAAGCATAAGTTATTGTGCATACGAAAACAGGCAGGCTTAATAAAAGCCTGCCTGTTTAACTTGATTACCTTTAAGAAATCTTACTCGGTGATGTCAGCATCGATAGTATCGCTGTTTGCTTTTGCTTGTGCATCAGCAGCAGCGTGTTGCGCGTCAGGTTGTTGACCTTCTTGAGATTGCTTTTCTTTATACATTTGTTCAGCAACTTTGTGTGAAGCTTGCATAAGGTCGTTAGCTGCTTTTTCAAGTTCTTCAGGGTTGTTTGCGTGCTCAACGAGTTTTTCTTTTGCAGTTTCTAAAGCAGCTTTTACTTTAGTTGCTTCTTCTTGATCAATTTTATCTGCATGTTGTGACAAGGTGCGTTCAACGTCATGAATAAGACCATCAAGTTTGTTATGTTTTTCTGCGATGTCTTTTTTCAACTTGTCTTCAGCTTCATGTTCTTGTGCATCTCTGACCATCTTTTCGATTTCTTTTTCAGAAAGACCGCTTGAGCTGGTGATGGTGATGTGTTGAACTTTGCCGGTACCTTTATCTTTTGCAGAAACATTTACGATACCGTTTGCGTCGATATCAAAGGTAACTTCGATTTGAGGAATGCCACGAGGAGCAGAAGGAATGCCATCAAGTTTGAACTGGCCAAGATTTTTGTTATCACGTGCCATTTGACGTTCACCTTGGTAAACAGAAATATCTACAGCAGGTTGATTATCTTCAGCAGTTGAGAATACTTGTGAGCGCTTGGTTGGGATCGTTGTGTTACGTTCGATCATTTTTGTAAAAACGCCGCCCATGGTTTCGATACCAAGAGAAAGGGGAGTTACGTCAAGGAGTAATACGTCAGTAACATCACCAGCAAGTACGCCACCTTGGATTGCAGCACCTAGAGAAACTACTTCATCAGGGTTAACTGATCGTGAAGGTTCTTTCCCGAAAAAGTCTTTAACGAGTTGTTGTACTTTTGGAATACGGGTTGAACCACCAACAAGAATCACTTCTTTGATTTCTTCTTTTGAAAGACCAGCGTCTTGCATAGCTTTTTTGCATGGCTCAAGAAGACGATCGAAAATATCGGAACACAGACTTTCTAATTTTGAACGAGAAAGTTTAATGCTCAAATGTTTAGGACCAGTTGCATCAGCAGTAACGTAAGGAAGGTTGATTTCGGTTTCGTGCAATGTTGAAAGTTCGCACTTTGCTTTTTCAGCAGATTCTTTTAAACGCTGTAACGCCATTTTATCTTTTTTAAGATCGATGCCATTGGTCTTTTGAAATTCAGCAACAAGGAAGTCGATGATGCGTTGATCGATATCATCACCACCAAGATGAGTATCACCATTGGTTGAGCGAACTTCGATAACTCCATCATTGATTTCGAGAATTGAAACGTCGAATGTTCCACCACCAAAGTCAAATACAGCTAAGGTTCCCTGTTTTTTCTTATCTTGTCCGTAAGCTAGGGCAGCAGCAGTTGGTTCGTTGATGATTCGTTTTACATCAAGTCCTGCGATTTTCCCTGCATCTTTAGTTGCTTGACGTTGAGAGTCATTAAAATAGGCAGGTACAGTGATGACCGCTTCGGTAATTGTTTCACCGATGTAATCTTCAGCGACTTGTTTTAAGTGGCTCAAAATAGCAGCTGAGATTTCTTGTGGTGTGTAACCTTTGCCTTGAGCGATGATTTCTACATCACCATTTGGACGTTTGCCGATTTTATAAGGAAGGTTTTTAGCATTGCCAGAAACTTCGTCAAACTTATGCCCAATGAAACGCTTAGCAGAGTAAATGGTATTTTCTGGATTGGTTACCGCTTGGCGTTTTGCAAGAACTCCAACTAAACGATTGCCATCTTTATCAAAGGCAACGATTGAAGGAGTGGTATTGTTACCTTCCTTGTTTGGAATAACTTTAGCAGTTCCACCTTCCATGAAGGAGACTACTGAGTTGGTGGTACCAAGATCGATACCGATTATTTTTTTAGCCATTTTAAACTGTCCTTCCTGTAGAATCACGCCATAGCCTTGTGCGACGGCGGACCTTTGTTTTTAATAAGTAAGGCATATTACCTTAGTATGATTGACTAAGATTTTATACTTCTTATTTAGAAAGTAAAGGTCAAAGCCTTATAAAACATGGCTCATATCTCTAAATTTCTTTTGGCAGATTTTCCTGGAAAGGTTACGGCGTATAATACATGCAATGGTTAACATTGAGGAAAAACTCTCGTTTTTCTAGCTGTTTATGCAGCTATTTTCACTTTTTTATTAATTTTATCTTGAGTCTGTTTTCGAAGAATTTTTTTTATTTTATAAGAGATTGTACTCCACCTTCACCCCTGCTCCCTGTATGGGCTATCGAAGGGAAGCTGACGAGGGAGAGGGGGTCGTCTCCGTATCTTTTTATAAGGACTGTTTCTTGTTACGACTGGGTGCCCGTACCGATCACTTTGTCTAGCTAGAGCACTACAACAATCGCTAAGGCGCTCGTTGTAGTGCTCTACTGCGACTTCGTTCTCTGGGCATGACATTGATTTTTATTTACTCATTAATTATTGATTTTTATTTACTCATTAATTCTTATTACTGTCTTATCTAGGAATATAGGTTCATGCAGACACCTATACTGAGATGCATTAAGAAAAGAAGAAGAGAAGGGTTGCATGTATCAGATTACCAAATCTACCAAAAGGTGGAATCAAGCCATAGCTTTACGCGACGGGGGAGATTATGCCTCTACGTCTAGAGCATACTCACCCATAGACGCAAGACACTCACCCGTACCAATTGCACGTACATGATAACTACCTGATGGGTGCGAATAATATAACGGGATAGAAGTTATAGAAAGAGAAGGGTTATCTTTATTTTAATTTTTAAAGGTTATTGAAACACAAAAAGGTAAAAGGGGGCGCAGGGTGTTTTGCGGTAGATTCTTTTTAGAGCATAAAATCTGGTCAATAAAAAAGGGCCCTGAAAGACCCTTTAAATTATTCTGAACAAGGTAGATTGTTAGTATTTTAATCCACATCCACTAAATCTATCTCACGAATCGCTTTGATAATTGCAGCATCTTCTTTCACCTGCACCACTTGTTTAAGCTCTTCAAGTACCGGCTGCATTATTCGCCGGCGTGCTATTGTCATTGCTATGATACCTCTGACTTCATTCCACGTCTGCTGTGCTTCATTTATTTTCTCAAGATCATACTGCGCCGCCTGATGCGCCAGATTCGCCGCCACCCACGCCTGATACACCGTCTGATGCGCCTGATACGCCTCCCCTGCCGCCCAATACGCCTGCTGCGCCTGATAAGCCTGATTTACTGCCAAGTCCGTTTTTCTCACCTCTTCCTTTGCCAACTCAACCATTATCGGAATCGCCGACTCAACCGCCTGTCCCAGATCTTCTCCACTCGGCGCATTTTTGAGAACCTCCCACTCCATCGGTGTCGTTAATTGTCGACATAGATTTTGCTCCGCCAATTCAGCCGCCGCATTAACATGCCACGCTGCCTGCTCAGGTGTTTGCTGAGGTGCTTGCTGGCTTTGCCTTGGCTGAAAAGCTGCTAAAATTGTCTCTGGCTGTCCTGCACTTGCCGCTTCTGCTTTAAAACTAAAAGCTCCTGCCGCTAGTGTTAGCAATACTATATTCTTCTTCATTTCTATTTACTCCTTCATTTTATAGGCCTAAATAGGCCTGATTATGGGCCTCATTATTTTAGAGACCCTTTAAATTATTCTGAACAAGGTAGATTGTTAGCATCTTAATCCACTAAATCTATCTAACGAATCGCTTTTTAAACTAATGCATCTTCTTTCATCTGCACCACTTGTTTAAGCTCTTCAAGTACCGGCTGCATTATTCGCCGGCGTGCTATTGTCATTGCTATGATTTCTCTGACCTCATTCCACGTCTGCTGTGCTTTATTTATTTTCTCAAGATCATGCCGCGCCTGATCCAATGCCTGATACGCCGCCTGCCACGCCGCCAGATACGCCCGATATGCCTGATATACCTGATCCAATACCTGATCCGCCACTTCCGGCACCGAAAATGCCTGATCCAATGCCTGATCCGCCAGATATGCCTGTTGCGCCGCCTGATTTGCCGCCAAGTCCATTTGTCTCACCTTTTCACTCGCCAACTCAATCATTATCGGAATCGCATCCTCAACCGCCTGTCCCAGATCTTCTCCACTCGGCGCATTCTTGAGAATCGCCCACTCCATCGGTGTCGTTAATTTCCGACATAGATTTTGCTCCGCCAATTCAGCCGCCGCATGAGCATGCCATGCTATCTGCTGAGGTGTTTGCTGAGGTGCTTGCTGCCTTTGCCTTGGCTGAAACGATGCTAAAATTGTCTCTGGCTGTCCTGCACTTGCCGCTTCTGCTTTAAAACTAAAAGCTCCTGCCGCTAGTATTAGCAATATTATATTCTTCTTCATTTCTATTTACTCCTTCATTTTAATTGAATTACACATGTGTGTATGTTTTATTATAAAAAAAAAGGAGGAAACAGAAATGAAGAAGGTAGTAATGATGGCGCTCTGTATGGGGCAAATAGCGATGATAAGTGGTGGTGAGTATGCGGGCCAAGTCTAAAATGAAGTGCGACAACTTTCTGATAGAATTAGTTTTGATAAAAAATTCTGTCTAAAAAAAAGTTGTCGCTTATGAATTATACCCAATTAAAAGAACGTGATCAAATACGAATTTATGAATGTCTTAAAAAAGGCTCATCTGTAGATAAAATAGCTCAAGAAACTGGTAGGCATAAGTCTACAATTTATCGAGAATTGTCTAGAAATAGCGATGAACATGGATACTTGTATCCACGCGATGCTCATAAAGAAACAAATAAACGTAAAGCTCGGCATGGCAGTAAGATTAAT